>JAGGXL010000022.1 GCA_021163085.1 Thermodesulfobacterium sp.
CTACTTCTCCTTACTAAATAACAGCTGCCTTATTTTTAGTAGCAGGATCCTTTAAATATCTGTTAACACAATATAACATGCATTTAATTTTCCATTTTCAAAAAATTTAATTTCAGGTTTGTAAAAATTTTAATAACAGTTCTGTGCTAATACTTAACCAAATAATTCTAAATAATTCTAAATAATTTTTCTTCAAGTAAACTTTTATACAAGTGAAATTTTTCCTCAAAACTGATTTAGTTATTTTTTAGAAAGAAGAGAAAGAATCTCTTCTTTAATATTTTTTATCTTTTCTATAACTTCTTCTTCCTTTATAGAAATTATCTTATAATTCCTCATTATCCATTGACCATCTACCATAAGGTCAGAAACAAATCCACTTTTGGCACTGTAAACTAAAAGTGCTATAGGATTGTAATCGGGCTGCATTGAATAATGAGACAAATCTAGCACAGCAAGATCTGCTTTATAATTAGGTAAAAGCTTTCCTGTATCAGAAAATCCTAAAATTCCTGCTCCCCAGCAGGTTGACATATTTAGCACATCATTTGCCTTAATAACCGTGGGGTCTTCCTTCAAACCTTTCTGAATCAAACAGGCTGTTCTCATCTCAGAAAACATATCAAAATCATTATTGCTTGCAGGACCATCTGTTCCCAATCCTAATTTAACCCCTGCATTTAACATTTCAGTAAGAGGAGCTATACCTGAGCCAAGCTTAAGATTGCTTTCAGGACAATGAATAATGCCTGCGGAATGTTTTGCCATAAGTTCTATTTCCTCAAGATTAAGTTTCACACAATGCGCAGCTATTAAATTTTCATTTATACCTCCCAACTCTTTAAGTATCTCAACAGATCTCTTTCCATATTTATTTTTAACTTCCTTAATTTCTTCTTTAGTCTCACACAGATGAATATGCAACTTAGCATTAAATTTTTCAGAAAGTTCAATACATTTTTTAACTGTTTCAGGAGAACAAGTATATAAAGTATGAGGAGAAACAGCAATTTTAATACGAGGATGTTTTTCAAAATTTTTAAGAAGTTCCTCTGTGAGTTCAAAGCCTTTCTCTAAAGGCCCATAGGATGGAGAAGGAAAATCAAAAAGTCCTTCTCCCACTAATGCTTTTAAACCAGATTCTTCAACTGCTTTTATAACTTCTTTTTCAAATAAATACATATCACAAAAAGTTGTTATTCCTGATTTTATCATCTCAACAAGAGAAAGCTTTGTTCCCCAATAAACCCAATCTTTTTTAAGCTTGGCCTCAATGGGGAAGATATATTCTTTAAGCCACACCATAAGAGGTAAATCTTCTGCAATACCTCTAAAAATACTCATAGGAACGTGGGTATGAGCATTAATCAGTCCGGGAAAAATAAGTTTATTTCCAAGATCAATTAATTTAGCATTTTGATATTTGGGAATTATTTCCTCTTTTAGACCTGAATCAATTATTTTGTCATTTTCTATAACAATACACCCATTTTTTAATGGAGCTTTTTCAGGAGAAACTAAAATCCATTTTGCTGAAAAAATTTTTACCATTTTTAACTCAAAAAATTTAAATGTTAAGTTCTTTTAAAAAACTCCCTAAATCAAACTCCTTAGCTATAATTTCCTTAGCTTTAAAGGCCTTGTCTTTTTCCTTAAGTATAGCTTTGCCCATTATATTTTGTATTTTATCAACTGCAGAAAATGTGTCCAAGGAAGTAACAATAACAGGTATTCCTTTACTTTTAGCTATATTTACTATATTTTCATCTGCATGGAGTCCTCCGGTTAAAATGAGACATTTAGTTGATGTCTCCATAGCTAAAACTTGAATATCCGTTCTATAAATTCCTGTAATAACAGCTTTATTAGGAACTCTTAAAAAATAAGAAAGAGCTTGTCCAGGATCCATAGCACCTATTAAATAATTTTCTACAAATTCATCGAGTTTATCTTCTCCACATACAATTCCACCATTTACAATTTCTAACAACCTTCTTACAGTAACTGACTCCAAAAACTTGTCTTTTTTTAATACTCCAAAAATTTTTACTCCTTTCTCTGTAAGATAAGGAACAACAGTTTCTTTTACATACAAATACTGCTCAGGAGGCACTTTATTTAATACTGCACCAATAAAATTATCTCTCACCAGTTCCTTTATCCCTAAAATGTCATCAATTGAAGTTTCTCCTTCCCAAATTTGAATTGCAAAAGTTTTAGCATTTAAAGTTTTTATAATTCTCAAAGAATCGATACCAAGACTATATCCTTCAAAATAGGTATCTCCTCCAATTATAAACAATATATCTTTATCTTTCTGATTATTAATTATTTCAAAAATTTTTTCATTTACCTTTAAATCTTCTCCTTTAAAAAGTTTATACTGCACCTCGTATGTAAAAACAAAGGGAGAACAGTATTCTACAGAATCTTGAGACTCTAACATAGAATGGATAAAATGAGCTTCTTCATCTATAATTTGATTGTCCTTTTTATAAGGAAACTTTCCTATTACTTTCATATAAGAAACCTTGTAACTTTTTTCCTTCAAATTCAAAGCCAAACCAAGGGCTATCAAGTTTTTACCTGTAAATGGTTTATTTGAAACAAAAAAAACTGGTACCATTTTTTCCTCCTAATTTTATATTCTTCCTATTATCATCCTTGCATCAAGTGCAATTCCTCCCTGATGTTTCACCACATAAGGATTAATATCTATTTCTTTTATCACGGGGAAATCTATAACCAGCTGGGAAAGTCTTAAAATTTTATCCACAATGTTGTTTTTATCATAGGGAGGTTCTCCTCTTACTCCTTCCAATATTTTACTACCTTTTATTTCTTCTATCATCTCATAAGCCTCCTCTTTACTTACAGGTACTATTCTAAAAGCCACATCTTTTAAAACCTCCACATAAATTCCACCGAGTCCAAAGGCAACCATGTGTCCAAAAGTTGTATCATATGAAACTCCTAAAATAACTTCTTTACCACCTGTAATCATTTCGTAAACCATAACCCCTTTTATATAGGCATTTGGCATGAATCTCTTAACATTTATAGTTATATCTATAAAACCATTATAAACCTCTTCTGCATTTTTAAGATTAAGTTTAACACCCCCAACATCTGTTTTATGCAGAATATTTGGGGAAGACACTTTTAAAACTACAGGATATCCTATTCTTTCTGCTATTTCTATAGCTTCTTCTGGAGTTTTTGCCAGAGCCTTCTTAGGAAACTCAAACCCATAAAGACTTAATATCTCTGAAGCATTTTCGTCTCCTACAGAAGTTACTCCTGCATTTTCCAGAACTTCCAAAATCAATTTAACCTTTTCTTTATTTTCGGCTGGTATCTCAATTTTGGGGAACTCTGGCTCTTTTTTCTTTTTGTTTATACTAAAATCAATAAACTTCTTGTAAGAAGAAATGGCAGTAGAAGGATCCGAATAACAGGGAACCTGATTGTACTTTAGAAATTTAACTGCTTCTTTAACTTTTTTCCCACCTATAAAACAGGCAAATATAGGTTTCTCTGAAATTTTGTTTGTGTTAACGATTTCTTTTGCTACATTTTCTACATCTGTGATAGCCTGAGGAGTAAGGATTACACATATTCCATCAACTACAGAGTCCTTTATAGCTTGTTCTAAAACTATTTTATACCTTTCTGAGGTAGCATCTCCTATAATATCTACAGGATTGTAAAGAGAAACATTAGAAGGGAGTTTATCTATTATTGCTTCTATGGATTTCTGACTCATGGGATTTAATTTAATCCCAAATTTATCAGCTGTATCGGCAGCAATAATTCCTGGTCCTCCTGCATTAGTTATTACAAGAAGATTGTTCCCTCTGGGGAACCTTTTCACCTTAAATATCTCAGCTGTTTCAAAAAGCTCTTGAATAGTGTTTACTCTTATTATTCCTGCCTTTTTAAAGGCCTCAGAGAAAGCTCTATCAAACCCAGCAAGAGCACCAGTATGAGATGATGCTGCCCTTGCTCCTGCTTCTGTTGCCCCTGCTTTAATAATTATTACAGGTTTAACCTTAGAAACCCTCTTGGCAACTTCTAAAAATCTTTTTCCATCTTTTATATCTTCAATGTAACCAAGAATTACATCGGTTTCTGGATCTTTTCCAAAATATTCCAAAAAATCAGTTTCATTAAGATCTGCTTTATTACCGAGACTCACAAATTTACCAAAACCAAAATCATTTTCTACAGCCCAATCAATAAGAGCTACTCCCAATGCACCTGATTGAGAAAAAAAAGCAACTCTTCCAGAAGGTGGTAAATCAGAAGCAAAAGTTGCATTCATTCTGTTAAGTGTATTAATCACCCCCAAACAATTAGGCCCAACCATTTTGATATTTGCAGATCTAACCAGCTTTACAATCTCCTTTTCAAGTTTTAACCCTTCTTCTCCTATTTCTCTAAATCCTGCAGTTATAACAACCAATCCTTTAACTCCGTGCTCAGCACAATCTTTTACTACCGAAGGAACTCCTCTTGCAGGAATTACTATGATAGCTAAATCAATCTTATCAGGGATATCTTTTATGGAAGGATAACACTTTATTCCGAGAACCTCTTTTCTTTTAGGGTTTACGGGATAAACTTTTCCTTTGAAGCCCTGCTTGACAAGATTTCTGAATACTACATGTCCTATTTTCCTTTCATCCTCTGAAGCTCCAATTACTGCTATAGATGAAGGCCTGAAAATAAAATCAAGCATAATCTAATCCTTTATCCA
>JAGGXL010000093.1 GCA_021163085.1 Thermodesulfobacterium sp.
CCTTAGTATATTTAATATCCTTTCTTTCTAATCTTATAAAAGCAGAGACAACTTTTGGAGGAGGAACAAAAAATCTTGCAGGGATACTCATAAGATATTTAACCTTATAAAAAGTCTTTACAAAAATGGAAAGCCAAGATTTTCCATTTATAATTCTTTCTGCTACCTCTTTTTGAACCATATAAAAACCGTAAGAAATGTATTCTTTATACTTTACTGTATTTTCTATAATCAAGCTTGCTACATTGTAAGGTAAATTTCCTATTACCTTTAAGTTTCTTTCTCCTAAGGAAGAAAAGTCAAAATTTGTAGCATCTGCGTTGATAAAGACCATTTTTTCATCTTTTATAGTATTTTTAAGATGCTCTATCATTTCGGGATCTATTTCGATGAGAAAAAGTTTTTTTAAAGGAGTGTTTAACAGCTTTTTTGTCAGGTTTCCTGTACCGGGGCCGATTTCTACAACCGTTTCTTCGGGCTTAATTTCTGCCAGATCTACCAATTTCTGTAAAATACCTGATCCAATGAGTAAATGTTGAGCAAACCGTTTTTTTAGCATAAAAGTAATTTTATAATTTAATTTCTAAAAAATAATGTATTAAAATTTAATAAATGATGCAAGATTATCCAGAAGAGATTTTAATATCTGTTAAAAAACCTTCTCGTTATTTAGGAAAAGAACCTTTTTTCCCCTACAAAGATTGGGAGCTCGCAAAACTTAAAGTTTGCTTGGGATATCCAGACTTATATGAGGTAGGAAGGTCTCATCTTGGAATTAATATCCTTGCAGGAATTATCAATGAAAGGCCTGATTATCTGTGCGATCTTGTTTATGCTGTTGCTCCAGATATGGAAGCAGAGCTTAAAAAAAGAAAAATTCCTTTGTTAAGCTACAATTACAGAAAATCTTTGAAAGAATTTGATGTTGTAGGGCTAAGTTATGCATATGAACTTTTAGTAACAGGACTATTTCAAATTTTTGAACTTTCTTATATACCTTTCAAAGCAGAAGAAAGAAAAGATTCAGATCCTATTATTTTGGGAGGAGGTCCCTGTTGCGGAAATCCTGAGCCAGTATCAGAGCTTTTTGATGCAATAGTGATAGGAGACGGAGAAGAAGTTATTCTTGAAGTGCTGAAAATAATAGAAAATTGGAAGAGAGAAAGACTTAAAAGAGAAATACTCTGGGATATGCTTAAAAATGTTGAGGGTGTTTATGTTCCTGTTTTGAAAAATAAACCCAAAAGAAGAATCTTTCTTTTTGGGAAATCTTCTTCTTTTCTTAATTCTATCCCTTTAATACCTCTTTCTCATGATAGAGTATCTATTGAAATTTCAAGAGGATGTACAAGATCCTGCCGCTTTTGTGAAGCAGGAATTTATTATCGTCCAGTTAGAGAGAAAAACCCGGAAGAACTTGTTGAGGAAGTGAAGAGAGCCTTTTCACTAACAGGATATAGAGAGGCATCTCTTATGAGCCTCTCTGCTGGAGATTATACCTCTCTTGAAAAACTTGTAGCCTACCTTGAAAAGGAGTTTTATTCTTTACCTAAAAAAGAGTATGTTTTTTCTTTATCCTCTTTAAGGGTTGGAAGTTTAACCCCTAAAATTCTCGATTTCCTTAAAAAGGGGAGAACTTCAACTATTACTTTGGCAATTGAAGCTGCCTCAGAAAGACTTAGGAGGGTGATTAACAAAAAAATAGAAATAGAATCCCTTTTTAAAGACTTGGAACTGGCTTTGAAGTTTGGCTTTAGAAAAATAAAACTCTATTTTATGATTGGACTTCCTACAGAAAAAAAGGAAGATCTGGAAGAGATTGTTAGATTTTATAAAGAATTAAAAAAGGCTTTCAAAAAACTCCATATAAGCATCTCAGCCTCAATTTTTGTTCCTAAACCACATACTCCTTTTCAATGGGAAAGGCAGATAACCATAGAAGAGGCTTTTGAAAAAATAGATTACTTAAAGAAAAAACTGGGGAAAATTTTTAAATACCACCAACCTGAGCAGAGTTTTCTTGAAGGGGTTATTGCAAGAAGCGGAAGAGAACTTTTTCCTTATCTAAAAGAGGTTTTTAAAAAAGGAGCTCGCCTGGATTCCTGGAGGGAGTATTTTGATTTTTCTCTGTGGGAAGCTACAAGTTATGAACTGAAGGTGGACCTTAAAAAATATTTAAGAGAAAGAAATATAGAAGAAGAACTACCATGGGAACATATAAATCTCGGAATTAAAAAAGAATTTCTTCTTGAGGAAAGAAAAAAAGCTTATCAGGAAATCTATACAGAGGATTGTAGATGGAGCACCTGCGTTAAGTGTGGAGTTTGCAGAGGGAAAATTAAAAATTATTTAAGTAATAAAGAGATTGATAAAGAGGAAAAACAAGACAAAAAACCCTCAACCTTTATTATTAAAGATTCTTTTGAAAATTACTGGTACATAATTTATTATGATAAACTGGGACCTTCCAAATTTTTGTCTCAGCTTGAAATACTCAGGTTAATAGAACTTGTATTAAGAAAAAGGGGAATTCCCCTTTCTTATACTCAGGGGTTTAATCCGAGACCTAAATTTGTATGTAGCGAAGCCCTTCCAGTTGGTATTGAAGTAGAGGGAGAATTTCTGGGTATTGCTTTAAAAGAAAAAATGCCTAAAGGAAAGATAAGAGGTTTAAAAATTTATGAAGGACTTGGTTTTAAAGATGTTAAATTTTGTGGAAAAGATAAGCTCTCTCCCCAGGAAAGAAGAGCTGTTTATTTATTGTGTCCTATCAGAGAAAATTTTTTTCAAATAGATTCTACAGAAAACTTCGAAGTTTCTTTTAACGGATCTTTTTATGCATTAACTCCTTTAAAGAAGGGGATTTCTGTTATCAAATTTCTTAAAGAAAATCTTAAAATAGATAATCCTTTGAAATATTATCGGATAATCAAGGTTTATAAAGATTAAAGCATAATTTCACATAAGTCCTAATTTAAAATTTTTCTAATTTTTACCGAAATCGCAAGGAATATTTTATTTAAATATGTGAAAAAAATCTCTAATCTATTTTAATCAGATGAAGTTATGATATGAACTAATATATGCGGAAAATAAAAGAAATTAAATCTATAAAGGTTGATATAGATGGTTTTTAAATATGTGAAAAAAATCTCTAAATATTTAAATAATTTAAAAAATGGTTTCAAGTTAAAAACTATAATATTAAAGGAGGTGTGTTATGCAAGAGCAAAAAGCTCGGTTTAAAGATGTTTTACCGGTTGCTATAGTTGCTTGGACCGGAGCATTATTAGAATGGCTTGATTTTTATACTTATGCTATTCTTGCTAAGATTTTAGCGCACATCTACTTTCCGAGTCACGACCCTATAGCAAGCTTGTTAGCTTCTTTTGCTGCTCTTGCTGTAGGTTTCCTTTTTAGGCCTCTTGGAGCTCTTATGTTTGGTAAAATAGGAGATCAGTTTGGTCGTAAAGTTGCTTTTCTAACAGCTGTTAGCATGATGATGATTGGAACTCTTGGAATTGCAGCTCTTCCTGGTTATGCTACTCTTGGAATTGTAGCATCTATAGGAATTTTTATATTAAGAATTATTCAAGGTTTGGCTTTAGGCGGAGGTTATGGTGCAGCTATAACTTATCTTGGAGAATTTACTCCTGATCACCGAAGAGGTCTAATAACTGGTTTTCTTTTTACTACACCGGCTTTTGGTATGGCAATAGCTGCCAACTTAGCATCAGCTTTGCAAACTCATTTTGGTATAGAAGCTTTTAATGCCTATGGATGGAGATGGTGTTTTGTTGTTGCAGGTATTATAGTATTTTTAGTTGCACTTATCATTCACTTCCTTTACAAAGAAACACCTGTTTTTACTGCTTTAAAGCAGATAAGAAGAGTTACCAGTGCACCAATTAAGGAACTTTTTACTAACAAACATTATTTATGGCTTTTCATTCTTGCTTGGGTTGGAGTAATTGGAGCACACGGACCCATCTGGTATACTAACCAGCTTTATATAAAGTTTTATGCAAATGACTTAGGAGTTCCAGCCAAACTCAGTAATCAACTTCTTGCTTATGCCACTTATGCAGTTCTTTGGACCTATCTCTTTTTTGGATGGCTTTCTGATAAAATTGGAAGAAGACCTGTTCTTCTTTTTGGAATTTACGGAAACGCTCTTCTTTTCCCTATAACATTTTTCCTCATGAAAAACTATGTAAATCCTCCTGATACTACTGCACTCTTTTTCCTCTTTGCAGCTGGAACTTTTATGAATGGTATTGGTTACAGTGGTGCTATGTCAGCTATGCTTCTTGAGCTTTTCCCTGCAAAGATCAGAACTACTGCTATTGGTTTTACCTATAATATGGGATATGGTGTCTTTGGAGGACTTACTCCTTTTATGATTACGCTTCTTTTTAAAGTAACAGGGACTCATTACTTTTCTGTTATTCTTTGGTCAACCATTATTCCTATGATTATGGGACTTCTTTATCTTTTCAAGGGTTGGGAGACCAAAGGAGAAAGATTATGGGAAGAACTTTCAGCTGGAAAATTTGCTCACGAGGCACTTATTTTACCTGGTAATATGAGTATTGGTGAGGCTATGAATGAATTGCAGAAAAAAGGCCATCGTGTTGCTATTGTTAATGAAAACGGAAAATATCTTGGAATTGTAGAAGAAAGGTCACTTCTTAAAGCTCTGGTTTCAGGGCATACTATAAATACTCCTCTAAAAGAAGTAAAACTTGAAGTTGATGCAGTATTAGACTCAGCAAGAATCATTGATGCAATTGTTTTAATTCAAGAAACCGGGGTCAAAGGAATTGCAGTAGTCGATAAAAATGGAAAAATTTTAGGTTATGTAGATCCCCGTTATGTTTTTAATGAGGTAGCGCTTATAACTGCAGGAGTTAAAAAGCCTTTTACCGAACGTATAAAGGTAGAAGAATTTATGAATCGTCCAATTACTGTAAATGATAATGTACCTGTTATAGAAGTTGCCAAGCTTATTAGTGAAAAAGAGATAGGATTTTTGCCTGTTGTAAGTGCAGATACAGGTAAACTGGCTGGTGTTATTTCTGAAAAAGACCTTATGAGTATTCTTTGCTGTAATATAGAGAATAAAGACAAACCTATAAAAGAGTTTATTATCAAGGATGTGATAACTGTTTCACCTGATAGTACACTCAAAGATTGTTTGGAGAAATTTATTGAACACAAAATAAGACATTTGCCAGTAGTTAGAGAAAATAGAGTTGTTGGAGTAGTTTCTGTTAAAGATGTCCTGAAACTTATCTAAAACTAAGTAATCAATTTCCTATAATAGAAAAAGGGGGACCTATTCTTGGGTCCCCTTTCTTATTTAATACTCAAATTTTCCTTGCGAAATTACATTTTTTTGGTATTTTTAGGGAAAAATTTTTGTTTAGAGATAAACATGCCTGAGTGTTTACCCTTTTGTGCCTGGAGATATAACCCAGAAAAGGTAAAAATAGAAAAGGTTGTCGCTCCACCTTATGATATCGTTTCAAAAGAAGAAATAAGAAAATTCAAAATCAAAAGCCCTTATAACATATTCCACTTAGAACTTCCAGAAGATTACAAAAAAGCAAAAGACTTGTTGGAAAGCTGGATAAATTCTGAGATACTCATTAAAGATAAAACTCCGGGTATTTATTTTTATGAGTTAAAGTTTTCTTATCAAAACAGAAACTTTATAAGAAAAGGATTTATTCTTCTGGTAAAACTCAGTTCTTTTGAAGAAGAAAAAATTTTTCCTCATGAACAAACTTATTCCAAAATTACTGACGATAGATTTAAATTGCTAAAAACCACTCATTTTCAGTTTAGCCAGGTTTTTGCTCTTTATGAAGATCCTCTACTTGAAACTCTTAAAGCTGTTGATAAAAACAAGAAGTTTTTGTATAGAATACAGTTCGGATACGAGGAACATAAAATTTATAAAATTTCTGATAAAAAGCTTATAAAAAATCTTTTAGAGGTTTTAAAGAGTAAAAAGTTTTATATTGCTGATGGACATCATCGTTATAAAACAGCTTTAAGATTTAAGGAATATATGGAAAGTATTTACGGAAAAAGTTCCTCAAAAGATTACAAC
>JAGGXL010000175.1 GCA_021163085.1 Thermodesulfobacterium sp.
CAAGTTGTTAAAAGCAGAGAACTGTCCTCAGTAGCTATTTTAAGCACAGGATTTTTTTCCTTTATGCTTCTTAGCTACTTATTTTTTAGACAATTTTATCTTATCTTTTATGAATCTTTAAATAGTTATTATTTTGATTTAAATATAAATACCTTTTTGAGTTTAAATCAGACAATCATTTCCTTTGTTCTCAAAGTTCTTCTACCCTATTTTGCTATTATTTCCTTAGCTGCTATTATTGTTTATCTTGTTCAAACTGGAGGAGGTGTTTGGGCTGAGGAAGTTATTGATTTTAAATTTGAAAGGCTTAACCCTGTAGAGGGATTTAAAAGAATGTTTTCAATAACTGCACTTTTTGAATTGTTAAAAGCTTTGGTAAAACTTGCTATTATCATAGGCGTTACTTACTGGATCATAAGTAAGTATTTGCCATATATTTTAAAACTTTTTGGAGCAGATATTTATTATATAGCTTACAATTTTAAGGTTTTATTAAAAGATTTTTTTTCTAAGCTTCTGGTTATTCTGGTAATTCTTGGAATTCTTGATTGGCTTTATAACAGATGGGATGTAGAAAGAAAAATAAAACTTACTCGTCACGAGTTAAAAGAAGAATTAAAACAGACAGAGGGAGATCCTTGGGTTAGAGCAAGGATAAAGCAAAAACAGAGAGAAATTGCTCGTCAGAGAATGCTTGCAGAGGTTCCAAAGGCAGATGTAGTAATTACAAACCCTACTCATTATGCTGTAGCTCTGAAGTATGAGCTGGGTAATATGCCTGCTCCACAAGTGGTAGCTAAGGGTAAAAACTATCTAGCTCATAAGATAAGAGAAATTGCAGAAGAACATAAAATACCTATTTATCAGGATCCTCCATTAGCCCGGGTTCTTTATGAGAAAGTTGAAGTAGGAGAATACATACCTGAAGAATTGTATCAGGCAGTAGCCAAGATTCTTGCCCATGTTTATAAATTGAGAAAAATGAGAATGGATAAAATTAGAAAAACAACCTTTAAAGAAAGTGCAATTTAATAGGTGACCCTTTATGGAAAGAGATTTGACATTAAAAAATTTTTTTGATTTTTATAATATTGTTACCATAATAGGTATTGTTATTTTACTTTCTATTATTCTCTTTCCTCTACCTCCTAATCTTATAGATTTAGCTTTAGCTTTAAACTTTTCGGTATCTGTGCTTGTTCTCATTATGACTATGCAGGTTAACAAACCACTTGATTTTACAGGTTTTCCAGCTTTACTTCTTATAACTACACTTTATAGACTTTCGATGAATATAGCCACTACAAGAGTGATTCTTTTAAAAGGACATGAGGGAACACAAGCAGCTGGTCATATAATAAAGAGTTTTGGTGAATTTGTGGTAGGTGGAAATTATATAGTGGGATTTGTGGTGTTTCTCATTCTTGTTTTGATTAATTTTATAGTTATTACAAGAGGAGCTCAAAGAATTGCAGAGGTAGCAGCAAGATTTACTTTGGATGCCATGCCAGGTAAACAAATGGCTATAGATGCAGATTTAAATGCAGGTCTGATTGACGAAAACGAAGCTAAAAGAAGAAGGGAAGAGATTGCTAAGGAAGCAGATTTTTATGGAGCTATGGATGGAGCTTCTAAATTTATTAGAGGAGAAGCTATTGCAGGTCTTATTATTACTTGCATTAACATCATTGGAGGAATTTTGATAGGGACTTTACAGAGAGGGTTAGATTTGGCTGCTTCAGCACAGACTTATACTATCCTTACTATCGGTGATGGCTTAGTTTCTCAGATTCCAGCTCTTATCGTTTCTACTTCAGCTGGAATTTTAGTGAGTAGAGCTGCAGCAGAAGCAGGAATGGGAAAAGACATAGCCACTCAATTTTCTGCACATCCAGAAGTTATTATGCTGGCAGGAGGAGTTGTATTTGTTCTCTCTCTTATTCCCGGGTTACCATTTTTGCCTTTCTTTTTGCTCAGTCTTTTTCTTTTAACCTTAGGATATTTTTCTTATTCAGCTCAAAAATCTAAAGAAAAGGCTATGGTTCAAGAAGAAGAAAAAAAGGCTCCTCCACCACCTGAGATTGAAGAAATAAAACCTGTTGAACTCCTTGCTATTGAACTGGGGTATGGATTGATATATTTAGCAGATGAGGCTAAAGGAGGAGATTTGCTTGCACGAATTAAGAATTTAAGAAAACACTTAGCACAAGAACTTGGTATAATGGTTCCACCTGTTCATGTAAGGGACAATTTAACCTTAAAACCAGGTGAATACTCCATTCTGATAAAAGGAGTAGAAGTTGCTAAAGGAGAACTTATGCCCAATTATTTAATGGCTTTACCTTCAACTCCTGATTTAACTCCTCCTAAGGGTGCAATTCCAACTAAGGAACCAACTTTTGGAATGGAGGCCTATTTTATACCTGAAGAACTTAGAGAAGAAGCAGAAATGTCAGGATTTACTGTGGTGACTTTATCTACTGTAATTACTACTCATCTTGCTGAAATAATAAAGAAGTATGCAGATGAACTCTTAACAAAACAGGAAGTTCAAAGAATTATAGATACACTCAACAAGTATTACCCTAAGATAGTAGAAGAATGCCTTAACAATGTTAATCTTACAGTTATTCAGAAAGTTTTACAAAATTTAATAAGAGAAGGAGTTCCTTTAAGAGATTTAATAACTATTTTTGAAACAATTAGTGATTACGGAGCATCTATTAAGGATCCAGAAATTTTGACAGAATATGTGAGACAAAAATTATCCAGATTTATAATAAAATCTGTACTTAAAGACCATACTTTACCTGTAATTTTGGTAGGAGATGATATAGAGGAAATGATAAAGAAAAACCTTCAGAGAACTGAACAGGGAACGTTTCTTATGATTGATCCTAAAATAGGAAGTAAAATAGTAACAGCACTTACCCAGGCTGTAGAAAGAGCAAGTCAGAGAAATATTATGCCTGCAATTTTATGTAGTCCAACAATAAGAAGACACTTGAAAAAACTTGTAGAAAGAAGTTTGTCTCATATGCCTGTAATTTCTCAGGCAGAAATTCCTATGGATATACAGATAGAAATTTTAGAAGTTGTGAGACTGGTGAGGGAATAAAAAATGAAAATAAAAAAATTTAGAGGAAAAACCATTTTAGAAGTTTTAAAAAAAGTAAAAAAAGAATTTGGAGAAGAGGCAGTTATTCTTTCTTCAGAACAGATAAAAACTGAAGAAGGAACAATTTGTGAAATAACTGCAGCTATTGAAGAAGAGGAGATTAAAATAAAAAACGATTTTCAAAATTTCGATATAAGGACAGGAGAAAGTGAATATAAATTTGAGAACTACCACAGTATTAAAGAGGAAATTTTGGAAATAAAAAAAATGCTCAATCAGATTTTAAGTTCTCAGTTTAAAGATATAAATTATTTAAACTTAATTGAAAAGGGGATTCCACCTTTTATAGCTCAAAAACTAAGTACAGCAAATCCGAATCTGACAGAGTTTATTTCCAAGGCATTAAAACAAAAAGGAACTGTTCCTAACTCTAAGTATCAGGTATTCATAGGAGATTCAGGGTCAGGTAAAACTACTAATATTTTTAAATTAGCAACATGGTACAAATACAGGCATGATGCTAAGGTTTTAGTTATAAGTCTGGATAATTATAAAGTGGGTAATAATTATCAGACAAAGAGATTGGCAGAGCTTTTAGAAGTTGATTTTGAAATCTTGGATCTTGAAGAACTTAAAGAGGTAGAGCTTATTTTAGATAAGTATAACTATGTATTGATAGATACTCCAAGTTTAGAAAGAAGACTTTTAATAAATGATCTGGAGGAGCTAATTTTAGAGATGCCCTTTTTGAGATTTCAATGGGTTGTGAGAGCAACAGAGCATTATGAATACATTTTGAAGCAGTGGGAAAAAATTGAAAAATTACCTGTAGAAGGTATACTTCTCACCTTTATGGATAGAGTATATAACAGTTTACCTCTTTTTTGGATTTTGGATGAGAGAATACCACCGATTACTTTTATTTCTAATGGAGAAAGATTACCGGAAGACATTTTAAAAGCAGAGGAAAATATTATTAAAAAATTGATTTTAAAGGATATTGCAAATATTTAAAATATGGGAGGCTTTATGAGAAGCATAGCAATAGCAAGTGGAAAGGGTGGGGTAGGTAAAACAAGTTTTGTGATAAACTTGGCTCTGGCTCTTATTCAACATAACCAAAAAGTTATTATTTTTGATGCTGATCTTGGTCTTGCTAACATAGATGTAATGCTGGGAATATCTCCCAAGTTTGATATCAGATATGTAATTAATGGAGAGCTAAGTTTAAAAGATATTATTTATTCTACAGACTACGATTTTGATTTTATTCCTGCAAGTTCAGGAGTGGTAGAACTGACAAATTTGAACATCAATCAAAAACTTCTTTTAAAAGATCAGATGGAAGAGGTATTTAAAAAGTATGATTATTTACTTTTTGATAGCTCAGCTGGTATTTCAGAAAATGTATTGTTTTTTTTATATTTAGCTGAAGAAAGAATTATAGTATGTACTCCTGAACCAACTTCTATAGCAGATGCTTATGCACTTATAAAGGTAGCTTATAAAAACCACAAAATAAAGGATTTCTATTTGGTAGTAAATATGATTAAAAATGAAATTGAAGGTAAAAGAATTTATCAACAACTTTTGTATGTAATTGAAAGATTTTTACCTGAAATTAAACTTTCCTACTTAGGTGGAATTCCTTTTGATGAATGTGTTAAAAATGCTATAAGATCACAAGTTCCTTATTTAAAACTTTGTCCTGAAAAGGAAATTAGCCAAAAGATAAAACAGGTAGCTTTAAAATTATTAAAATTTAATTATCAGAAGACAAAAAGTTTGGAAAATTTTTTAGAAAGATTAACAACGGTTTAGTATGAAAAAATTTGTAAATAAATTTTTTCTGGAAAAACCATCCTTAGAAAAGGTAATAGAAGAATTTTTGCCTTTGATTAATTATTGGGCAAACAAATATGCATATTATGGTAATCCAGTAATCAGTAAAGAAGATCTCATTTCTGTGGGTGTAATGGGTCTTATAGAGGCTTATCATAGATATGATCCTTCTAAAAAAGTCAAATTTAGAACTTTTGCTGAATTTAGAATTAAAGGAGCTATGCTTGATGAAATAAGAAAATTAGATATAATACCAAGGAGTGTAAAAAACAAAATAAGCGAATTCGAAAAAAAAATAAAAAAACTTCATCAAGAGTTGGGACGAATGCCCAAAGATGAAGAGATTGCAAAATCTATGAATTTGAGTCTGGAAGAGTATTACAAATTTTTGGAAAGTATAAAAGGAATTACATTTATTGATATAGAAAGTTTTAAACAAAAATTACCAGATTTGGAAGAAGAAAATGTGCTTAATTTTATAGCAGATGATACAAAAGAAGATCCTTTTGAAAAGTATGCTTTAAAGGAGTTGCAAGAAAAATTAGAAAAAGCTTTGGAATATCTTTCAGAGAAAGAAAGATTAGTGTTAGCTTTATATTATTATGAAGGGTTAACAATGAAAGAAATTGCTAAAATATTGAATTATACAGAAAGCAGAATTTCGCAGATACATAATAAAGCAATTTTAAAACTTAGAAGTATTTTGAATAAATAAATTAAAAAGAGGTATAGGAA
>JAGGXL010000172.1 GCA_021163085.1 Thermodesulfobacterium sp.
TAACACACCTCTTGTTCTATATACTTGGGAATATCACCAAGAAGAAGAAATAATCAAAGGCATTAAATATCTTATCAATTTTATAAATTCTAAGCTTTTTCAAAATTATCAAAAAACTCCAAATATTAATTTTGAATTTTTTCGTAAAGCTTTTCTTATGCTTGCTATATATCTCGGTATTGTAAAAGTTCTTAAATTTTATGAGATTAAGAAAGAGTCTGAGGTCTCTATATCAGAGCTTAATAAAAAATTTAGAGACGAAGAAAATACAATATATAAATATTTTGATCTTATTCAAAACAGGACTTATTTCGGACATGAAATTTCTAATAATTTTGAAAAACCCGAAATAAAAGAAAAATTTCAGCCAGAGTGGAAACTTCTTCAAGAATTTGTCTCTGGAGAATCTAAAGATATTCAACCCCGCAACTTTTTTGCTCATTGTGGCTTTGAAAGAAATTGTGTTGAGGTTAGAAGGGAAGGGGAAGAAATTTATTTAAGGTATAAAAAAGATTCTGGGATTTTAAAGAAAATTGAGAAATTTATCTTAAAAAATTAAACCTCCCTTCTTACCACACCCAGTTTATCAAAATCCTTATCAAAACTAATGATAGTTCTTTCTTCTCTCAGACAACAAATAGTTAGCAAGGCATCCGTCCAATCAACTTCCTTCTCCTCCCATAAATCAAGTGCTTCTAAAAGCAAACTTTTAGAACTTTGTGTATTTACTCCCTGAAACATAATTATAGATTTTACTGAATTTTTAATTTCCTTTCTGGGAACTTTATAAAATTTCTCCAGAACCCAGATACACTCAGAAAGCACCAGATCCGTTAAATAAATTTTCTCAACACCTGTTTCAACAGTCTCAAAAAGGTTTTTAGCCTTTTCTGCTTGCTCAGCTACATCATTTAACAAAAATCTCAAAATTACATTTGTATCAATGAGACATTCCTTCTTTTGCTGCATCAGAGGCTACCATCTCCATTGTTTTTTCCAGAACTTCCTTATCAGATACTTTCTTTT
Source organism: Thermodesulfobacterium sp. (assembly GCA_021163085.1). GTDB lineage: Bacteria > Desulfobacterota > Thermodesulfobacteria > Thermodesulfobacteriales > Thermodesulfobacteriaceae > Thermodesulfobacterium. The sequence goes on from JAGGXL010000172.1 coordinate 1,027, forward strand.
TATATTTATTCAAACTTCCAAAAAGAGAGTCTGCCTTTTTCACTGCAAATTTTTCTTTCAAAGCTTCTATTACAAGCTCTGAAAAAGACCTATCTTTGTATGTTCGAACAATTTCTTCTATAAATCCCTGCTCTTCCTCCGGAATATAAATGGTAATTTTTCTTCTTTTTCTAAGATGATTAACATTTACCCGCATTTCTACCTCCATTATATATACTTCTATCTTAGATAATAAAATACTTCTTTAAAATGTCAATTTTTAGGTATTTGCAGACTACAAAGTATGAAAATAGCTTGTAAAACTTTTTATGTTTGATGTGTATATCGTAAAAGTCCGAGGTCTGTATCTTATAAAAATTTAAACTTTTTTGTCAGATTTCATTAATTTCACTTATTATTAATTAAATTGAAAAAACTCCCTATAAGAAGGTCTAAAAATGAAAAGGTAAAGTAGCCATATACTATGGTCAGAATGTTGAATTTTCTAAGGATGTAATTTCTATTATAAGCTTTAATAATAATTTAATCAATGAAAAAAATAGAAAAATAATTTTTGTAAATAAAGAAAAAAATTATTTAAGAAATTACTTAAATTTTAAAAACTCTCCAGAAATCTGGGACTCTTTAATAATAAAATATTTTAAACACCACAAAAAAGTTGAAGAAGAAATTAAAATAATTTCTATTTTGGGTCTCAAATATAGAGAACATAAACTTTATGGCAAAACTTTTGACGAATTTATACCTTTTAAATCGCTGATTAAAGAAGTTTCTTTCTTAATTGAGACATATTACAAATACTATAGCATTGCTTGTGCCATATTAACTGCTTTATTTTTTACAAACATTGGGCTTCCATCTTCTTTACCTAAGATAATAGACTACATTTATGGACAAGATTTTCTAGATGACTTCTTTTTTGCACCTGCTTTTATTTTTACTGTTTTTGAATCCACCACTGACCTACTTTTAGGTGAGCAGCTTGAGGATGAAGTTTGCATAGCAAGAAGCTTTCTTTCATTTCTTTTGTGGAAGCATGCTAAGTCATTGTTAAAAATTCCTTATTTAAAATTACTTCAAACTGGAGTTAGCAGGGAGCTGATATGGGTTACCTTATAGTTTATGACATTTCAGAGCATAAAAAGAGATTAAAAGTTGCAAGAATTTTGCAGAAGTTCGGCTATCGCATTCAATACAGTGCATTTTATCTACCTGAAGCAGATGAAAAGCTGATAAATTTTCTTTATGAAGAATTTTCAAAACTGGTAAATAAAAATACAGACAGAATATTTTTTTATCCTGTTGATCCTCCAGAAGTTTTCAAAGGTTATCCACTTGAACCCTGGAAAATCTTTGTTTTTTAAGAGGTTTTTAAATGAAGCAAACAGTTATTATATATAACAACTATGTAGAAATAAGCAGAAAAAGCGAAAGATTATTTATTAAAACTGCGTACACTAAAGGCAGTATCCCTCTTTCTAATGTAGACGGGATTCTTATTTTTGGCAAAGTCAAGCTTACCTCTGATGCCATATCTCTTTGTATGAAAAAGCAAATTCCCATACTTTTGCTCACTATATACGGTCAAATAAAAGCTCAGATATTACCTCCCCTCAATAGTGAAGCAATGAAAAAAAGGTTGAAACAGGTTGGGCTTTATTTTTTAAAAAGACTTGATATAGCAAAATATTTAGTTAAAAGGAAGTGTCTGGAAATAGAATATGTTTTTGATATTAATCTTGAGCACTTTAAGATAAAAGTAGAGAGTGCAAGTAATTATGCAGTTTTACTTGGTTTAGAAGGTCAGGTATCTAAAATGATGTTTCAAAAATTTGAAGAAATGATTAATCTTACTTCATTTACTTTTAGAGAAAGAAATTACCATCCCCCAAAAGATGAAGTAAATGCACTTTTAAGTTTTGTTTATACTCTTGGATATAACTTATCAACAGCACTTATTCTTTTAAAAGGTTTTGATCCTTATGTTTCCTTCCTTCACTCTAAAAGGGGAGCTCACGCTGCTTTTTCTTCAGACCTTATGGAGATAATTCGTCCCAAGCTTACGCACTTTTGCGGAGAAATTTTGCTAAATAAACTTATAACTAAAAATGATTTTATAAAAAAAGGCAATTACATAATGCTTAAAAAACCTACTATTTCAAAAATACTTACAGAATTTAATGAAACAAAGGAAGACCTTTTAGAACTTTTAAAAGAATTTTTTATAGAATTAGAAAAATTTGAATTTTAAAAAATATGAAAAGGTGTGAAGCATGAGAGTAATACTTTATGATTATGAAACTGAAAAGGTGAGAGGAAAAGTTAGAAAAAATTTGAAAAAAGTTGGAGTTCATGTGCAGTGGAGTGTGTTTGAAAGTTTGGAAAATTTTGAAAGATTAATAAAAATTTTGAAAGAGGAAGAGGGCAAAAATTTTAGAATTTCTGTTTTTAGAATAAGTCCTAAGGAAAAAGTGAAAAAATTAGGGAAAGATTGGGAAAAAATGAAGTTTGTATTTTAAAAGAATTTTATTACAATAATTTTAAGGAAGTGTAAATAATCAAGTTCTTTGAAAATTGAATAGCTGCTAAGGGCAGGTCTAAAAAAATTTTTAATAGGGGTAGTGTGTTTTCGTTAAGGGTGTATGTAAGTATATATAGTAA
>JAGGXL010000180.1 GCA_021163085.1 Thermodesulfobacterium sp.
ACATAAAATATAAACCAGATCAAATCCAAAATTCCTAAAAGTAACCAAAACAATAACAGTTTTAAAAAGGATGATAAAATATTTCTTAAATAGAAGAGACTAAAATCAAAATACGTTGTGATTTATAATAGCATTGACTATATTATAATTATTTTTTAAATAAATAAGTATAAATTGCAGGAGATATTATAGATGAAAAAATTAATCACAATTTTGATTTTCTTCGTTTTTCTTTTTAATGGTTCATTGCTTCAGGCAAAAAGAATCAAAGTAAGGGGAGAAGCTGAGGTAAGAATAGCTGGCATAACACCTGAAGAAGGCTGGATTATTGCAAAAAGAAGGGCAAGAGCAAATGCTGTTGAAAAGGCATGCGGAATTAATATAGTTAGTTCAACTGTTGTAAAAGACGGAACCCTTATCGGAGAATATTTAGCAGCTTTTAGCAAAGGTCTTATAATTAAAGAAAAAATCGTTGAACAAAAAACCAATTGGATTAAAAATACAATTCCACCAATTCCTGTATATAAAATCGTTATTGAAGCAGAAGTTGCTATCCCAGAAAACAGGAATCTAATGAGGCTATTTAAAGCTGAGCTAAATAAATATTACTTTTTAGATGGAGAAGAGGCTCAAATTATAATAACTCCTTTTAACAATGCGTACATAGGCATATTCAACATCACAGCAGAAGATAAAATAGTAATGCTTTACCCTAATCCATATATGCCATATGAGATGATAACACCAGGTAAAAAATATATATTCCCAGACCCTGATACTTCTGTCAGGCTTAAAATCAAGACTATAAAAGGTCATAAAAAAGACACAGAAGCTTTCTTTATCATTGGCCTTCCTGGAGATAAAAAATACAAAAATGTCTTTGATGTTTTTAAAAGTAAAAATTCTTATCAATTTACTGAATTTTTTAAACTACTTTTTGAAACAGTGGACATAAATGTTATTACACAGGAGTTTCTTCCGTATTCAGTAGAGGCAAGAAAGGCACATAAGCTAAGCCATTGACCTATCGCTAAACAACTTTAAAATAGAAAATATATTTTGCTTTTGATGGTAAGGCTTTTATAGATATGATAAAAAACTTCTTGTCAGTAGCATTTTCCCCAGATGGAAAAATCCTTGCTTCTGGAAGCAATGATGAAACCATCAAGCTATGGGATGTAGAAACAGGAGATTGTATAAGGGTGCTAAAGGGGCATGAAGATTGGGTCTGGTCAGTAGCATTTTCTCCAGATGGAAAAATCCTTGCTTCTGGAAGTTGGGATAAAACCATCCGTCTATGGGATGTAGAAACAGGAGATTGTATAAGGGTGCTAAAGGGGCCCGAAGCTTGGGTCCGCTCAGTAGCATTTTCCCCAGATGGAAAAATCCTTGCTTCTGAAAGTAAGGATAAGACTATCCGGCTGCGGGATAAGGTTCTTGGATTGCTAGTGATCCTAATTTTTGTGGTGATATTGTTACCAACAAAACTCGGAAACAGGGAGGCAGAAAGGCTTCCAGAAGTATTTAAAACAAAAACAAAGGTGCTAAAGGGAATACCAAGGCTTGCCCTTTCAGTAAGTATCAGTGATGAAAATGAAAACAATCTTTTTGAGGGAAGAGAAAAAGTAAAAATCTCAGTAAAGGCACAAAATATAGGAAAAGGAGCTGCACATGATGTAAAACTTGTTATAAAAGGAGCAAAGACTTTAGGAATACCAGAGCTTCTTACCATAGGCACAATAGAACCAAGTTCATCAGTAGAAAAAACTTATACATACAGACTCCCAGATAAGATAGAGGGAAGGCACAAAATCAGTTTTGTTCTTAGAAGTTCAGGTGGATTTATGTCAAATCAGAAGGAATTTATTGTAGTTGCAAAAAACTATGAGCCACCAAACATTATCTTTGATTACGCACTTAAGGATGCAAATGGAAATATGAAGTTTGAGCCAGGAGAAGAGGGCATCCTTTATATTGTGTTAAAAAATACAGGAGGTAATGCAAAAAGGGTTTATGTAAGTGTAGAACTTCCATCTTATGTAAAAATTATACAGGGAAAGACAGAACATCTAATTCCAAATCTTTTACACGGTGAGACAAAAAAGATTGGGATAGATATAGTTGTTCCTCATGCCTATGCTATGAAGCATAAAGATATACCGATTTCAGTAAAGGTAAAGGCAGAAAAGTTTTCTAAGGAGAAAACTTTTCTGCTGGCTCTTGGACAATATATCCAGCCACCTGAAGAATTGGTGCTAAAACCAAAGGTGCAAAGACCAGAGATAACCTATATTGCAAGCTCAGATGTGGACAGGAAAATAAAAGAAATGAAGCAGACCCAAAAAAGAACAGATGCACTGGCACTTGTCATTGGAATTGGCTCTTATAAAAACCTTCCAACTTCAATCTATTCAGACTATGATGCAATACTTATGCAGGGGCTCTTCGAGAAAGCATATGGAATACCTGTGAAGTCTCTTATAAATCAAGATGCTACATTTGCCGAAATAAAAAACACAGTTGAGATGCTTTCAGCAGATGCAAGGGAAAAGGAAGTTTATGTATATTATTCAGGACATGGCTTTCCAAAGGAGCAGTCTCCTGCAATTGTACCCTATGATTCTCCACAAAGTCTAAGACCAGAGTATCTTATATCCCTTTCATGGATAGCAGAGGAGTTTAAAAAAGCAGGGGCAAAAAAGGTAATTGTCCTTGCAGATGCATGTTACAGTGGATATAACAGAGAAGGGAAAAACCTTGTTAGTGAAGCAAGACCTGCTTTTCTACAATTTAAAAAATTCATAGTAGGAGATATATTCTCAGCAGCAACAAGCAATGATGGAAAGAGCTATTCAGATAAAAACTTACGACATGGCATATTTACTTATTATGTAGCAAAAGGGCTTCTTGAAGGAGACATGGATAGGGATGGAGCAATAGAGGTAAGTGAGCTTAAAAACTATCTTGATGAAGCAAGAAGACATGCAAAACGCCTTGGTTACAGCGATCAAAAACCAGTTCTCTGGCCAGAAGAAAAAAATATGATTGTGGTAAGGAAATAGGAGGTACGAAATGGTAAGGAGCCTTATTTTGCTTTTCAGTCTTTTACTTTATGCTTGTGCACCAACTTATTACGAAACTTCTTCAGACTACCGTACTCATACTAACTATGCCGTAGCCTATTACAACCGAGGAAATGCTTATTTAAATAAAGGCGAATACGACTTAGCCATAAAAGACCTTACCAAAGCTATTGAACTTAATCCAAACTATGCCGCAGCCTACAACAACCGGGGAAATGGCTTATTTGTATAAAGGCGAATACGACTTAGCTATAAAAGACTTTAACAAAGCTATTGAACTTAATCCAAACCTTGCCGTAGTCTACAACAACCGGGGATTGGCTTATGCAGCCCTCAAGCAGTGGGAGTGGGCTCGGCTTGATCTAACAAGTGCCATAAGGAAAGATCCTAAGAATATTCATGCTTACTACCACTTAGCCTTTGTGCTTTATAAGATGGGACTTTTGGAAGAAGCAAGAAGTGAGCTACACAGAGCTGCCGAATTTGACCCAAAAATCCTTGAAAAGCGTGGAAAATTCCTTTTAAAGCCTATAAGCGAAAGAACTTTACGATTTTATGCTGAAGAATATCTTTTTGCTTCCAACTATCTTAAAGCTCCGGAAAAGTATCTGGCTCGTGCTCGTGCCATCCTGGGTTTCAAAGAGAAATCCCCAACTTTGGCTCACCTTGCAGTGAAACCCTTATCCAAAAATTGTATTCCGTCCTATCCCAATCGGTATCTCTTGGCAGTGCTGGTCTCCTCTTATGATGAACTTCCTGGGCTTCCTTTTGTGCGAAACGACAAGGAGCTTATTTTGAAGTTGGCTACCTGTTTTTTGGGGGTGCCGAAGAATCAAATTTTGATACTTGAGGATCCGACATTAGCCACTTTCCGACGTAAGAGTCGGGAGTTTCTTTCCGAGATTAGGAAGAATGATGCAGTGGTTTTCTTTTACTATTCAGGTCACGGGGTAATGGACTGGAAGGGGCGTTTTTATCTTTTGCCGCGTGATGCTTCAGTAAGGAGTGAGACAGATCTAATAGAGACCTCATTATCACTTGCCGAGTTGGAGAAAAAACTTTCACTTGCCCGAGGGATGAAGCTTGCAATGATAGATGCCTGTCGGGTGAAGGTACCGTGGAAACCAGCAGTGTTGATGGCTGAAGACGTGGGAAGAAAGGACTTAGCGGTGGTGTTTACCACAGCACCTGGGAAAATAAGCGTGGCAGAGAAGAGAGGTAGGTTTTCAGCGTTTCTTATGGCCTTATATCGAATAGCGAGCCGGGGAATAGAAAACCTGGATTTTGACGGATCAGGATATGTGGAATTAAAGGAACTGGTTAAGCCTTTAGAGGTGCAGGTAGAAAAGGCTTCTGGAGTGGAACAGAAACCTGATATTAAGGGAGGTAAGAATATTCCGGTATTTCCAGTGCAGTAGTGGTTGCAACAGCTACTAAAAACTTACGACATGGCATATTTACTTATTATGTGGCAAAAGGGCTTCTTGAAGGAGGCATGAATAAAGATGGAGCAGTAGAAGTAAGTGAGCTTAAAAACTATCTTGATGAAGCAAAAAATTATACTTGTTTCAATATTAAATAAGTTAGTTATTAACTAAAAACATATTTATCTACAGAAGTTCTATCTAATTTTTACAACAATTTAAGTGCCTATCTTTTAATTTGAGGTAATTTTAGCATTCAAAACATCCATTATAAATCTGCCGTTCACGGTTAGGGTTTGTGTTGAGTTTGACGTTTTTAAGAGTTACTTTTTTTTATTCCTTTATGTCTAAGTTGCACCCTTCTCCTCTGATTTAACAATTGCAGAAAAGACACAAAGATATAAAAAGTAATAAGATGTGAAGGGGGTTTCACTATAGACTTTCACTCAACAGGAAATACTTCAAACTCCTCAGGACCCCATACGTCAGGAGTTTGCTTTCCATCTGAAGAGACTTTTCTTACCCAGTTAGTAAGAGGTTTTACAAGTTCTCTTATCTCGACATATCCGTCATTATTAAAGTCCAAGTTAACAAGCCCTGAACTTGCCATTTCGTAAAGAGCTCTCGTAAATGCAGAATATTTCTTCTCTCTATCTGCATTTGAAAGCTGCCCTTCTTTAGTTGAGAATAGCATCACCATGTCTTTGAGTTCTGGTTTGTAAACTACCATCACCGCTGGTTTCCAACTGGGTTCTAATCTGCAAGCATCTATAAAGGCTATTTTTTTCCCTCTTGACCTTGTAAGAAATTTTTTAAGTTCATCTATATTTATTCCACTTTCCTTTAAAATTTCTTCATTTTCTATTGATGCATCTGCAGGAAGTATGTAAAATCTACCTTTAGAATCTAAGATGCCATGTCCTGAATAATAAAAATATAGTTTCGAATCTTTCTTTCTTATATTTTCGACAAATATTTTAAGTTCTTTTTTTAATATCGCATAGGTTGGATTTTCAAGTATTTTAATGTGTGCTCTGGGAACTCCCAAATAACATGACGCAAGGTTATATATAAGTTTACTATCATTTTTGACATAATCTAAATCCGGTATACTGTTATAATTA
>JAGGXL010000100.1 GCA_021163085.1 Thermodesulfobacterium sp.
TCCCGTATGTAAAAAGAGAGTTTCTTGGGAAAACAATCCTTACAGGCCATTTTGTTCTAAGGAGTGTAAACTTGCCGATTTTTATCACTGGATTAATGAAGACTACAGAATAAAAATTTCAAGAGAAAACTTGCTTGATGATAAGGAACTTCACTTTGGAGAAATAGATAATTAAAATAGGTTAAGGGGGTTTTGAGAAATGGATTATGATATAGCAATAATTGGATTTGGTCCTGCTGGGATTCAGGCAGGTATTCATGCAGGCAGAAGAAAAAATAAGGTAATTCTTTTTGGTAAAGTTTCTGAAAGTGCTCTCTGGTATGCACATTTGGAAAATTACTTTGGTTTTGAGGAAAAAGTAGAAGGCAAAGAACTTCTTTTGGCAGGAATTAAACAGCTTAAAAGGGCAGGGGTTACAATTGTAGAAGAAGACATTATAAAGATAGAACCTCTGGAAAAAGGTTTTAAGCTCACTACAGAGAAAGAGAAAGAGCTTACCGCACTTGCACTTATTCTTGCAATGGGTATAAAAAGAAAAAAGAGCTTTTTTAAAAGAGAAAAAGACTTTATAGGAAAAGGGATTTCTTACTGCGTGGATTGCGATGCCTGGTTTTATAAAGGGAAAAGAGTTATTGTTATTGGAGATGGTAGTTCAGCTATATGGGGAGCAAAGTTTTTAACTCAGTTTGCAGATGAGGTATTTTTTTATTTTTCTAAGGGAGAGCTTTCTTCTGAGGAAAAAAAGACACTTGTAGAAAAGGGTGTAAAAGTTCTCACTCAGAAACCTGTTGAAATAATTGGAGAAACTGAAGTAGAGGGGGTTAGGCTTGATGATGGAAGTGTTTTAAAAGTTGATGGAATTTTTATTGAGCAAGGAGCAAAGGGACCTCTTGAACTCCTTGCACCTCTTGGGGTGGAGCTTGATGCTGAAAACCTTAACTATGTTAAAGTGGATAGAAAAATGAGAACCAGTGTAGATGGTATTTTTGCCTGCGGAGATATTACAGGACTTCCCCTGCAGGTGGCCAAGGCTGTAGGAGAGGGTTGTATAGCAGGTCTTTCTGCTTCAGATTATATAAACAAAATAAAAGGGGAGAACTAACTATTATCTGGTATAAAAAATTAGAAATAAACTTGGGGAACATAAAAAAAAATCTGAAAGTAATAAAAAATTTTTTACCTGCAGATACTCAAATCTTACCAGTTATAAAAAATGACGCTTATGGTCATGGACTTTTGAAGGTAGCTCATGTCCTTTCTGAAGAAAAAGTCTTTGGTTTTGGTCTTTCTGAACCAGAAGAGGCTTTAATTTTAAGAAAAGAAGGCTTTTCTCAACCAATTCTTCTTCTTTCTGGATTTGAAAAAGACTGGCTTTCTGAAATGTATAATCTTGAAATCACTCCTATTGTTACAAGTTTAAATACTTTTGAATGGCTCAGAAACTTTGTTAAAAGCAGAAATGTTAAATGGAAGTTTCATCTTAAAGTAGATACAGGGATGCATAGATTTGGGATTGATCTTGAAGAGCTTGATAACCTGATAAAAAAAATAAAAGATTCTCCTTACCTTTTTCTCGAAGGAATTATGACTCATCTTTCCTGCTCGGAAAAACCTGAACACAAATTAACTCAGACTCAATTAGAAAATTTGAAAAAAGCTTTAGAAAAATTGAAAATTAATGGAATTAATCCAAAGTATGTGCATTTTGCTAATTCAGGTAGTATAATATTTTTGACTGAAAAAGGAAATCTGGTAAGACCAGGAATAAGCATATATGGAGGTTATCCATCTTTTAAAGCAAGAGAGCTTGTTAAGCTTTATCCTGTTATGACTCTTAAATCAAGAATAGTCGAGATAAAAAAGATTAAAAAAGGAGAGTACGCAGGATATGGTCCAAATTTCAGGGCAAAGAAGGATACAATCCTCGGACTTATTCCTGTTGGATACGGAGACGGATATCCAAAAATTTTAAGTAACAGAGGATTTGCTTATTACAAAGGAAAAAAAGTCAATGTAGTAGGTAATGTTTCCATGAAAGTACTTTATTTAGATATAACAGATGTTGAAAATCCACAAATAGGAGATGAGGTTATACTTCTTGGTGGAGAAAATGAAGAAGTGCCAGCAGATAAGCTTGCAGAACTTGCAGAAACAATAAGTTATGAACTTTTTTGTAACTTAGGAAGATCTATTCCGAGAGAATACAGATATGCTTAACATAGGTTTTTCTGAAGCTGTTATTATATTTGTGGTAGCATTAATTGTTCTTGGTCCTGAAAAACTTCCTGAACTTGGTAAATTTTTAGGGAAACTTTCCTTAGAGTTAAAAAAAGGAATAGCTGAAATAAAAAAAGAGCTTGAAATAGAAGATCTAGAAGAAGAGATTAAAGAAACAAAAGAAGAAATAGAAGAATTAAAAGAAGAGCAAACTGACATTTTCAATCCACTAAAATCTAAATCAAAGTCTAATGAAAAAAATAATCTTTCCTAAAATTTTTGCTGTTGATGCCCTCAGTAGAATAAGAAGAGAAATTATTTTTTATATTATAGTATTTGTTGTTTTGTGGGTATTTTTGTTTTTTCTTTTTCCTTATATTTTCCCTTATCTTATGTTTCCTTATTTTAAAATTCTTAAGGGACAACCTCTTATTTTTACAAGTCTTGAAGAGGCATTATTTGTACTTTTAAGAGCTTCTTTTTATTTAGCACTAACTGTATCTCTTCCTTTTTTGCTTATTCGTCTCTGGAAAGCAGTTTCTCAGGAATTTTTTGAGCCAGAAAAAGTATTTTTTAGAAAACTTTTTTTGATTTCCTTTTTTCTTGGTGGTGTAGGTATTTTAGTCGGATACTTTTTGTTTATACCTGTGTTTTTAAAAATACTACTTTTTTTTGGCAGAAATTTTGAAGCAAATTTAAAAATAAATTACTTTTTATTTTTTGTATTAAGAGTCCTTTTGTTTTCGGTTTTTATATTTCAAATTCCTCTATTTTTTGCTTTATTAATAAAAGAAGAATTTATTACACAGGAGTTCTATAAAAAAAGAAGGCTCTATTTTCTGGGTTTTTTTTATGTGCTTTCTCTTTTTTTATCTCCTACGGATTTTTTTATTCAGCTCTTGTTAACTTTATGTTTTTTCTTATTTTTTAGATTAGCTTTTATTATAGCCGAGTTGCTTAAGTAAAAGGAGGTAAATTAATATGGGAAGAAGAAAAAAGAAAGATTCTTTGCTTCAGGAAGAATTTTTTCAATCCGAGTTTTTAAAAGATATGCCTCCACCACCTAAGGGAATGAAATATATAATTCTAATTGGAGATGGTATGGGGGATTTTCCTATTAAAGAGTTAGGGAACAGGAGTCCTTTAGAAGCGGCCATTACTCCCGGTATGGATTTTATAGCATCTTACGGAGAGATAGGAGCATGTCAAACTATTCCACTCGGTATGCATCCTGGATCAGATGTAGCTATTATGGGACTTTTGGGTTATTCACCAGAAGAAAAATATACAGGAAGAGGGCCGATTGAGGCAGCAAGCAGAGGTATTGAATTAAGACCAGAGGATGTGGCTTATAGATGCAATCTGGTAACCTTAAAACTTGAAAATGAAGATCTCATTATGGAAGACTATTCTGCAGGACACATCTCTACAGAGGAGGCTGTAGAGTTAATAGAGGCTATTAACAGAAATGCAGGGACAGATAAAATTGAAATAATTCCGGGTGTTAGTTACAGACATATACTTATCTGGAGAGGTGGCTCTGGGGGACTTCATACCTATCCTCCTCATGACCTTTTAGGAAAAAGCATCTGGTTTGCTTTCCATGCATACGATGAAGAGCCTTATTTAAAAAAGTTTATAATCAAAGCTATAGAAGTTTTGGAGAAACACCCTATTAACTTAAGAAGGAAATTGAACAATCTTCCTCCAGCTAATGCAATATGGCCCTGGGGTCAGGGAAGAACTCCTGAAATAGAACCTTTTTATGAAAAATGGGGATTAAAAGGGGCAATAATTTCTGCTGTTGATTTGATTAAAGGTCTGGGAATACTTGCAAAAATGAATGTTATTGATGTTCCAGGGGCAACTGGATATATAGATACAAATTACGAAGGAAAAGTAGATTACGCTTTATCTGCTTTAAAAGACCACGATCTTGTTCTCATTCATGTGGAAGCTCCTGATGAAGTTTCTCATCAGGGATCACTGGAGCTAAAAATCAAAGCCATCAATGAGTTTGATAGAAGAGTTGTTAGATACCTTCTGGAAAAGATAAATGAAGTTACTGACAAATATAGGATCCTTGTTTGCTGCGATCATTTGACTCCTATTTCTATAAGAACACACTCAAGCAAACCTGTTCCTTTTGCTATTTTTGATATTACCCAGCATAAAAAGAAAAAGAAAGAGGTAAAATTTTGTGAAAGAGAAGCTTACCAATCTCCACTGTTTTTTAAAAGCGGACCTGAACTTCTGCAATACTTTTTACAGAGAAAACCCTTATTAAATCTTGGAGATTCCTAAAAATGGATATTTCCAAAACAGATATTCTCATAATCGGTTCAGGAATTGCAGGTTTGAGCCTTGCTTTAAAACTCAAAGACTTGGGAGAGATTACCATTCTTACCAAAAAGAGAGCTTTTGAAACATCTACCTCTCTCGCTCAGGGAGGAATAGCATGTGTTATGGAAGAGGATGATAGTTTTGAACTTCACATTCAAGATACCCTTGCTGTAGGAGATGGTATTTGTAAAAAAGAAATGGTGGAAATGGTTGTAAAATCAGCACCAGAAAGAATAAAAGATCTTATTAACTGGGGGGTAGAATTTGATAGAGACTCGGAAAATCCTAAAAAATTTCATCTCACCCTTGAGGGAGGGCATTCAAGAAGAAGAATTTTACATGTTGGCGATTATACTGGAAGAGCCATAGAAAATACTTTAATAGAGAGGGTTTTGGAGGTAGAAAACATTAAAATTCTTGAGAATTTTCTGATTGTAAAACTCATTACAGAAGATTTATTAAAACCATCGAGAATATCAGGAGCTTTTGTTCTTGATCTTATCCATGTAAAGCCTGTAATTTTCTTAGCCAAGGTAGTTGTTTTATGTACAGGTGGGGCAGGAAAGGTCTATCTTTATACCAGCAATCCTGATACTGCAACAGGAGATGGAATAGCTCTTGCCTATCAAGTGGGTTGCAGGATCGCCAATATGGAATTTGTGCAGTTTCATCCAACCTGTTTGTATCATCCAAAAGCTAAAAACTTTCTTATTTCAGAATCTTTAAGAGGAGAAGGAGCAATTCTTCTTAATGCAGAAGGAAAGAGGTTTATGCACAAATATGAGCCTGTAAAAAAAGAACTTGCTCCAAGAGATATAGTTACAAGAGCTATAGATATGGAGCTTAAGAAAACGGGTGCAGAGTGTGTTTATTTAGATATTTCTCATCTTCCTTCAGACTATATAAAAAAGCGGTTCCCTTATATATATGAGACATGTTTGAAGTTTGGTATAGATATAACTTCACAACCAATCCCTGTTGTTCCTGCAGCTCATTATCTTTGTGGAGGAATATATACCAACATTTGGGGACAAACAGATATACCCAATTTATTTGCTATAGGAGAGTGTGCTTGCACAGGTCTTCACGGAGGAAACAGGCTTGCCTCTAATTCTCTTCTTGAAGCTTTGTGTTTTTCTCATCAGGCAAGCCTTAAAATAAAAAACATGTGGAATGAACTCAAAGAATTAAAAATTAAACCACCTTTAATAAAAGAAACAGCCGTTAAAGAAATAAAAGAAGAAAAAATATTTATATCTCACAACTGGGATTTAATAAGAAAAATAATGTGGGATTTTGTAGGTATTGTAAGAAGTTTAAAGATGTTAGAATTTGCCATGAAAAGAATAGAGTTTATTAAAAATGAAATAAAAGAAAACTGGTCAGGAATATACCTGGATCTTGATACCATGGAACTGAAAAGCATTACTATAGTGGCAGAACTGATAGTCAGGTCGGCTCTACAAAGATTAGAGTCAAGAGGAACTCATTATCTCATAGATTATCCCTTTAAAAGGGAAAAATATCAAAAAGATACCATAATTTTCAAAAATTTTTGAAAAA
>JAGGXL010000053.1 GCA_021163085.1 Thermodesulfobacterium sp.
ATGTTAATATTTCTGGCTTGGGGTACATGGGCATTTTATTATATGGTGAAAAAACCTCTTGATAGAATATCAGAAAGATTGAACCTTTTAGCTGAAGGAAAAGAAGATAAAGAAATAGATTTTTCACAAGTTTGTCTTATGGAATATACTTTAAGAGATGAAATAGGGAAAATTGCTACTAAACTTAATCAGATTTTAAATGAATATAACTTATTAAGGATATTTAAACGTGTTATAGAAAACGATGAAAGCTCTGAGTTAGTTTATGAAAGGTTGGGAAGCTACTTGAAAAATGTATTAAATATAAACTATTTTATTATCTATCAAGTATCGAATTCTCAAAATATTATGACACCTGTGTATGTATCTAATCCTGAACTTGAGACTACATCCGAAATAATGTTTGATGCAGATAAATGTAGAGCTAAAAGAACAGGAGAAATTGTAAATTCTATGATATTTCCTGACCTTTGTAAGGTGTTCCCTTTAAAAGATGATTACGAATATTGTTGCATTCCTATGAATTACGGAGGAAAATGTATAGGAGTTGTAGCTATTTACATACCCAAGGAAGATTTTATCAAGAATTCAGAAAATATCTTAGAAAATATAAGAAAAGCAAAACTTTATATTAGTGAAGCAATTCCGGTTATAGAGGCTAAAAGGTTTGCTGAAGCTTTAAAAGAACAAACATTCAGAGATGCTCTTACAGGCTTATATAATAGACACTTTTTAGAAGCAACTTTGGAAAATCTGGTAGCTCAGATTCTGAGAAGAGAATCTGTTTTAGGAATTCTTATGTGTGATTTAGATTTCTTTAAATCAGTAAATGACCAGTATGGACACGATATAGGAGATTTGATTTTAAAAGAAACAGCAAGTATTTTGGCATCCAATGTAAGAAAGTCTGATCTGGTTATAAGATTTGGAGGAGAGGAATTTTTGGTACTTTTAGTTGATATAAAAGAAGGAGAAAGTGTTAAAGTAGCAGAAAAATTAAGATCTCTTATTGAGACTCATGAATTTAAGATACCCCAGGGAAGTATAAGAAGGACAATATCTATTGGAGTATCTGAGTTTCCCATAGACACAAAGGCTATTTGGGAGGCGATAAAGTTTGCTGATGTAGCACTTTATAAAGCTAAAGAACTTGGAAGAAATAAAGTGGTAAGGTTTAAAAGGGAATTCTGGGTAGAAGAAAGTTACTAATTTTCCTTTTTTTCAATATCTTTTGTTATCCAGAATATAAGAAAAAGAGGCGGTAAAGAAATAAAAAAGCTTAGAAGGAAAAAGTAAGTATACCCTAAATAACTTGCTCCGTATCCAGCCAAGGTTCTTGAAAAAATAAGAGAAAGGCTAAATAAAGTCGAAAATACTGCATATTGAGTAGCAGAAAACTCCTTTTTACAAAGACTGGTAAGAAAAGTAAGAAAAGCTGCTGTTCCCAGCCCCCCGCTAAAGCTTTCAAATATAGAGGCAAAATAGACTGTTTCTCTTGGTAGCTGAGGTAAGGAAGCAATGGTATATCCTATATTGGAAATAGATTGAAAAAATCCCAGAATAAAAAGGGAAGTTTTTAAACACCAGATGCTTGCTAAGAAACCTCCCAAAAGAGAGCCAAGTATGGTAAAAATGCTTCCTAGAGTTCCAGAAATAAGCCCAATTTCAAGCCTGCTAAATCCTCTATCTACCCAGAATGGATAAACCATGGCTCCGAGCAAGGCATCTCCTATTTTATAAGTTAAGACAAAGAAAAGAAGCAAAAACGCTCTTTCTCTTTTAAGTATTTCTTTTAACGGCTTTATAAATTGAGAACTTAAAGATATATGAGATTTTTTAGGATTAACCTTCAAAAAAGGATTTAAAATCAAAAAAATACCTGCCGAAAAGGTTATAATACTTAGAATATAAAATATGGGTTTAAATCCGAGATAGTGGCTTATAGCAACAATTCCCCCTCCGAAAAGGATAAGAGATATTCTGTAAGCTGAGATGCGAATTCCATTGGCTTTACCGAATTCCTTAGATGGTATCCATTCCACTACAAATCCATCAGAGGAGGTATCAAAAAAAGTTGAGGAGAGAGTAAGAAGAAATAAGAAAATAAAAAAGGGAAGGGTGGCAGGAGTAGAAAGAGAAAGAGCAGCAATATTTATAGACATACCAATAAGTGAAATTCCCATCCAGAAACTTTTATAAAGATATCTATCTATAAAAGGTGCAAAGAGGAGTCTTAAGCTCCAGGGCAATCCAGCTATTGAAAAAAGTCCTATGGTTTTTAGATCTATACCCTGGGTTCTAAAAAATACAGGAATAAAGGTATAAAAAAAGCCAAAAGGAAGGCCTGAGAAAAAATAAATAAAACTTATGTAAAAAAGTTTTCTGTTAAACATTTTAAAAATTAAAAATTAAATTATATTTTAGTATTTTAAAAAGAAAAGCACCCAGATATGGAAAACAAGATTTATCAAATAATTGTAAAAGTTCCCTATGCTAAAAAAGAAAAGGTAGAAGACTTTTTATATGAATATATTCATAAAGGATGGGAAACTGTTAAAGAAAAATTTAGAGTTTACTTTGTCTTTTATCTGGAAGAAGGAAGTCCTGAATTAGCTCTTCTTGAAGAATTTTTAGAAAAAAATTTAGACATCAATATAGAATACAAGCTATTAAAAGAAGAAAAATGGGAAGAAATTTGGAAAGCTCATTTTAAGCCGCTTAAAATAGGGAAGTCTTTAGTAATTATTCCTCCTTGGGAAAAATATGAACCGAGTCCTTCTGAAACGATAATCACAATTGAAGTAGGGCAAGCTTTTGGTACAGGACATCATCCCACTACTAAAATGATGCTTGAAAACATAGAAATATTTAAAGAAAGGATAAAAAACTCAGATCTCAAAATACTTGATATTGGTTGCGGAACTGGCATTTTAAGTATTGCCTGTGCAAAACTTTTTAAAAATTCTGCAATTTTTGGTATAGATATAGATGATCTTGCTATAGAGGCATCTAAAGAAAATGCAATCTTAAATAAAGTGGAAGGTAAGATTGTTTTTCAAAAAGAGACCCCTCAAGAAAAATTTCATCTAATTTTTGCAAATATTGGTTATAGAGAAATTAAAAACCTGGCTAAAACTATTAAGAGCTGTTCCCAAATAGGTTCTCATGTATTTCTTAGCGGATTTTTAACTATAGATGCAACAGATATAGTAAATATTTATCAAAACATGGGATATTCCCTTATAAAACATCAAAAAGAAAGTGAATGGAGTTTCCTCTGGCTAAAATTAATCACAGATTGAATGGCGAATTTTTCTTGCTAAAGTTTTAAGTTCTTCTATTTCTTCCCAATTAGGGTTTTTTAAGGCAGGAAATACAGTATTATTATGAAAGATAGGATCTTCTTCGAGTGAATAACGAGAGTATTGTTTAGCTAATTCAAAAAAAGGTGTACCAGGGATAGGAGAAAATTCAGCTAAATGGGGAGGAACTTTGTGTTTTTCTAAAAATAAAAGGGATCTTTTTACCTCCTCAAAATTTTCACCTGGAATTCCATAAAGAAGATAAGCTCCAAGCTCATTTTCCTTAAAACCTGCAGATTTTAAATAAGACACAGCCTGTAAAAACTCGTCAATACTTACTTTATTATCAAATCTATTTTCCACCCTTTCAAGCCCTATTCTTATAGTTTTAAATCCTGCCATTTTTAAAAGTTGCGCCACGTCTTTGGTAATAAACCTTGCATGGACAGCATTAGGGGTGTGAAAACGCAGGTTCAGATTATGAGAAAGTACTTTTTCCAGTATTACAGCCAAGTGAGAATCAAAGTTAAATAAAAGTGCATCATCATAGAAGGCAAAATCAACAACTCCATAATTTTTGTGCCAGAAGAGTATCTCTTTGGACACATCCTCTGGATTTCTTATCTTAAATTCAGGATAAAGTTTTTTAGAAGCACAATAGGGACAATTGAAAGGGCATCCATAACTTGTCATTATTACTACATAAGGGATCGAATTCTGTAAATCAAAAATAGGATATTCATATGAATAAGGCTCTCCAGAAGGTTGATATTTATTTTTAATTTCTTTTAAAAATTTATTATGGTTTTCATTTACAATATAAATTGGGTAATCTGAAAAATAAGTTTCAGTCTGTTTTTTTAAATGTTTATAGCAGAGTTTAGCATAAATCCCACCTATATAAATTGGGGTCTTAGGATATCTGGTGGTTAAAAATTCTAATAAGGCTAAAAGCCCAGGATACCAATAAGTCATAGTGCAGGTTAAAAGAATAGCTTTAAATTTTAGATGTTTTAATGTTTTTTTTAAAATATTTACAGGAATCCCATAGCGATAAAACCTTCTTGGAACATCATTAAAATAAATAGGTTTGGGAATAAATTCTTTATAGAAGTGCCCTATTCCAAAGTTTCTCCTTTTTGGCTTTTTAGGAAGTTCAGGGTGAAAGGGATCCAAAAGGTCTATATAATAAATAGAATATCCAAGTTTTCTTAATTTACCTCCGAGAAGAAGTAACCGTATGGCTTTAGCCAGAAATCATAAGCTGCAAAGTCATAAATCCAAGGATTAATAAGAAGAAAATCATAGACCATCTAAATTTAATTTTGTTGATGTTTACAGAATTTATCAAAAAGGGTTTTTACTAAATCTTCTGGAATAAAAAGAAAGGAAATACCTGTATTTTTTCTTGTATAAACCGGAGTCCCTTCTTCATTATACCATGCAAAATTCAGTTCTTTAAAATTTTTTTTCTTGCAATCAATTTGCCATGTGTGAATACTGTATTCCAGACTTTTGCATTTGTCTTTTTCCTCTTTTGGAAGACCGCTCCACATAACTTCTCTGTATTCATTTGTTAAAAACCAATCTATCCAGTATGCTTCACATCTCTGTGCTATATCATCTGAAGGAAGATAAAGCAATTTAAGACCTAATTTTAACTCAGGATATTTTTTTAGAAAATTTTTCTCATAAAAGAGCTTTTCACCCTTTTTGTTTTCACCGATTAGAATCCAATTTTCAGTATTTAATAAATCTGATTTTTTTGTATAAAGAGGGACTGTAAAAAGAAAGAGGATAGTCAGAAAGAAAAGAAGGATTTTAAAATTGAATGTATTTTTAAAAAAATTTTTAATCATACTTTTGAATTATGTTTTAAAGCGCCCCCAACGGGATTCGAACCCGTGTCTCTGGCGTGAGAGGCCAGTATCCTAGTCCACTAGACGATGGGGGCTTTTTTAGTTTTTAGAATATAAATAAAATTTATATCATTCTTAAAATTTTGTCAATCTCTTGTTTGTATTTGTGATTCCAAATTAGAAATAAAATTATATAAGTAACCTTTGAGAAACAAAAGTTTTTTGTTGTAAACTTATAAAAATAATATTATTATTAAATTTATTATGGATGAACTTTACATAAAAAGGAAGATTTTAGTTATTTCTATCTTATTTCTAGGGGTTCTTTTTTTTGGAATAACCGGTTACATGATAATTGAAAATTTAGATTTTTTGAATGCGCTTTATATGACGGTGATTACTATAGCTACTGTAGGTTTTAGAGAAGTAAAAGATCTAAGCGAGGCTGGTAAACTTTTTACCATAATACTTATTTTTAGTGGATTTGGTGTGTTTACCTATGCCATGACTACAGGAGCGAAAATTTTAATAGAAGGAGAAATAAGGGAGGTTTTTAAAAAAAAGAAAATGAAAAAAGAAATTTCAGCTCTCAAAAATCATTACATTGTATGTGGTTATGGAAGAATGGGAAGAATCCTTTGTAAAGAATTTAAAGCAAATCAAGTGGATTTTGTAGTGATTGAAAAAAATGAGGAAAATGTAAAAGACAAAGAAAATCTTCTTTACATCGTGGGGGATGCTACCAAAGATGGAGTGCTAAAAGAGGCAGGAATTGAAAGGGCAAGGGGAATAATTTCTCTTTTGCCCTCTGATGCTGAAAATCTTTATGTAGTTATTAGTGCAAGATTTTTAAATCCAAGTATCTTTATAGTTACCCGTGCAACAGATGAAGAAGCAAAGCTTAAACTGAAAATGGCTGGAGCAAATAAAGCTGTGTGTCCCTACCATATAGGTGGTTTAAGAATAGCACAAAGTGTGCTTAGACCTAATGTTATAGATTTTTTAGAATTTGCCACAGGATCAGAATTTAGAGATATTCAGATTGAAGAAATTTTAGTATCTGAGCAATCGAGCCTTGTAGGAAAGACTTTAAAAGAAGCTAAAATTGGAAAAAAATTGGGAGTAATAATAATAGGAATAAAAAGGGCTGACGGAGAGATAGAATTTAATCCTTCAGCAAACACTATTATAAAGCCTGGAGATAACCTTATTGTAATAGGAAAATCAACAAATCTTTATACTCTTTCTCAAGTCGCAAAGGGAGAAAGTGTGGTTTAATAGAGGAAGATTGTGAAAAAAGTTTTTGTTACAGGTGGAACAGGTTTTATAGGAAGTTATATCTTGCCGTTACTTCATAAAGAAGGCTATGAAATTTATGTTCTTGTAAGAAGTAAAGAAAAGGCAAAAATATTGCCTTCCTTTTACAAACCAGTTTTAGGAGATTGTACAAAAAATGGAGAATGGCAAACATATTTAAGCAAAGCTGATATAGTGATTAATCTGGCAGGGCAGAATATATTTTCCAGATGGAACGAAAGCTACAAAAGACTTATTTTTGAAAGCAGAGTTAAATCAACAAAAAATGTGGTTTCTTTCTTGAGAGAAAACAGTATTCTTATTAATGCTTCAGCTATAGGATACTATGGAGACAAAGGAGACATCTTACTTACAGAGGATAGCCCTCCTGGGGATGATTTTTTAGCAAAAACCTGTATAGAATGGGAAAAAGAGGCTCAAAAAGCTAAAGAAAAAGGTGCAAAGGTAATTATTACAAGGATTGGTATTGTTCTTGGGAAAGGAGGAATGTTCTCAAAAATTTTACCAATTTTCAGATTAGGATTAGGGGGGACTTTAGGAAAAGGTAATCAGTGGTTTTCATGGATACATATAGAAGATATTGCACAAGCCATAATGTTTCTTATAAAAATTCAAAAGGAAGGGATATACAATTTAGTTTCTCCCAATCCTGTAACTAATAAAGATTTTGTCAAGACTCTGGGGAGTATATTAAAAAGACCTGCTGTTTTGCCTGTTCCTGTTTTGGCTATGAGAATTCTTTTTGGAGAGTTGGCAAATGTGATTACTTACAGCGTAAAGGCTTATCCTAAAAATTTATTAGAACTGGGGTTTAAATTTAGATTTGAAAATATAAAAGATGCTTTAAAAAATTTGATTTAAAAATGAGAAATAGCTGGTTTAAAAAAATTGTTATTCTTTTTATGGCTTTCTTTCTTCTGAGTTCTTGTAAAAATCTGGAAATTCTAAAATCTTCGTTCTATGAATTTAAAGAAAAGGCATCAGAAAGGATAAAAGTTTCTTTAAGTAAAATTCCTTTTATAAAAGAACATATTACTTTGCCCCCGGCTCCAGAAAAACTTTACATCGAAACAAAAAATTTAATTGACCAGTTAAAAGCATATAAAGCTGAAGATATGTTCAAAGATGAATACCAAAGGGTTTTAAATGCCTGGGAAAGGGCTAAAAAACTTTATCAAAATAAATATTACAAATCAGCTGAGAAAGAGTTAAAAAAAGTAAATTCTATGGCAAAAGAGCTTCTTGAAAATGTTAAAGCTTACCGAGAAACTTTAAAAACCTCGGCTTTAAAAAAATACAAAAAAATGGAAAAAATAGCTCAAAGAGTTCTTAAAAACGTTAAATCTGAAAAAAAAAGACTCGAAATAAAACTCTATTTATGGAAATTGAAAAATCTGATAGAAATGGAAGAATACGATGAGTTTGAAAGAGAATTACAAAATCCTCCATTTTAATCAGTTTTACAAAAATTTTTTCTGGGTTTTTATTTCTTCAGGAGCATTAATAGGATTCCTTCCTCTTTGCCCAGGAACTTTTGGATCCTTAGAAGGATTAATTTTCTTCTGGTTTTTGAAAGATCTGTCTTTAAATTACCAGCTTTTATTAATCTTAGGAATAACAATTTTGGGAATAATAAGCTCTGATATTACTTCTAAACTTTTAAAAACGAAGGATCCTGATTTTGTAGTAATAGACGAGATTGTAGGGATGTGGATAAGTGTAGTAGGTAAACATACTCTGCTTGAATTTGTTCTTGCTTTTTTCCTTTTCAGACTTATAGATATCAAAAAACCCTATCCTCTTAAAAAGAGTGAGAAACTTCCTCACGGATGGGGAATTATGGCTGATGACATAATAGCAGGTATTTTAACTAATTTTTCTGTAACTTTTCTTCTGTACTTTGTTAATTATTTAAGATAACATAATATAAAATGATTGGTGCTCTTATTTTTATTGGTGATGAGCTTATTTGTGGAGCTATTGAAAATACAAATAGTATTGTTGCAGGAAGAGTATTAACATCTTATGGATTTGAGATCGGTGAAATTGTTATTCTTCCTGATAATGTGGAATCCATTACTAAATGTTTGAAAAACCTTACAGAGAAATATGATTTTTTAATAGTATCTGGGGGGCTTGGTCCAACAGATGATGATTTAACTAACTTAGCTGTTGCAAAGGCTTTCAATTTAAAGTTAAAAGAGAATAAAAATTTTCTATCTGCTATTTTTTCTACAAGAGAGTATAAAGGTTCTCGGGACATAGCAAAAAAAATGGCTCTTTTACCAGAAGGAGCTGTCCCTCTATCTAAGGATTTTTCCTCAGCAGGATATTTTTTAAATGTAAAAAATAAACTTCTTTTTTTCCTTCCAGGAGTTCCTTCACAATTTAAATTTCTTTTGAAAACCGAGGTTGTTCCAAAGCTTTTGCAATTAACGCCAAAGGTGAAAAAGCAGGTTATTAAAACCTTGAGATTCTTTGATCTAAATGAAACAGATATTAATCAGGTTATAAATAATTTTCCAGATAATCTTCTATCTTCAGTTAAAATAGGTTACTACCCAGTATTTCCAGAGTTAAAGCTCATTTTGCAGGGAGAGGAAGAAGAAAAATTAATTAATTTTATAGAGAGATTGAAAAGGGATTTTTCCTTGCACTTTGTTAGTGAAACTGACAAAGGATTACCTGAAGTTATAGGAGAGCTTCTTAAAGAGAGGAAAGAAAAGCTTGCTGTGGCTGAGTCTTGCACAGGTGGTCTTTTATCTTCCTTTATTACTTCTGTTTCTGGCAGTTCTCTTTACTTTGACAGAGGTTTTGTCACTTATAGTCCAGAAAGTAAAGTTGAACTTTTGGGAGTAAATCCAGAAACCATTAAAAAGTTTGATGTGGTAAGTTTTGAAGTAGCTATAGAGATGGCAGAAGGTGTAAGGAAAAAAACCGGTGTTGATTATGCTTTAAGTATAACCGGCTTTGCAGGTCCAACAGGTGGAACACCTGAAAATCCTGTAGGAACAGTTTATATAGGTTTTTCTTTCCTGAATAAAATAAGAGCCTTTAGATTTAGTTTTTCAGGAAGCAGAAAACATATACAGGTTTTAGCAAGCTACACATCACTTGATATTTTGAGGAGGTATCTTCTTTATGGTGAGGGCTTTTTTAGCTATAAATTTGCCACAGGAATTAAAGAAAAAGATTTTTAGTTTAAGTAAAACTGTTTCCTCTGAAGGTTTAAAGCTTAAATTGGTGGAAGAAGAAAATCTGCATCTTACTTTACGTTTTTTCGGAAATATTTCAGAAAATCTGGTAGAAAAAATTTATAAAAAATGTAAAGAAGCTTGTAAAAAAGTTAATCCCTTTGAACTTAAACTTGCAGAAGTTGGATATTTCCCTTTAAAAGGCATTCCAAGAGTAATATGGATAGGAATAAAAGAATCCTCAAATAACCTTTTAATTCTTGACAATTTGTTGAAAAAAGCTTTAAAACCTTTGAAATTAGAAAATAAAAAAGAGAAATTTCATCCTCATATAACTTTACTTCGGATTAAAGAAAAAACAGACCCTGCAGCTTTTAAAAAATTATTTGAAGAACTTAAAAAGACTTCAAAAGATTTAGAAGGTAAAACCTTTTTTGTTAAAGAAATTATAATTTTTAAGAGCGAACTTTCTTCATCTGGTCCTAAATATACACCCTTAAAAATTATACCTCTGGGAGAGTAAAAAATGTTTAATTTACAGAATAAACTTTTAAAATTTTATTCAACCACGATAAAAATTGCTTACAATTTTGTTATTATAATTTTGCTATTGGTTACCGCTATAATAATTATTAAAACTGTTTCAGAAATTGGATATACAATTACTGAAAAAACAGTAAGGCTTGGTATAAAGGAACTTGTAATAAATATTTTATCTTTAATAGTTATTCTTGAACTTATCAGAGCTTTTGTAGAATATTCTGAACATTCTCAGGTGCATATAGAAATACTTATTGAGGCTATAATAGCTTTTCTTATAAGAGAATTTATGATTTTTATTTTTGAGAAAAAATTTTCTGGTCTTGATATTTTCTTATGGTCGTTGGGTATTTTCTTTCTTGTCTTTTCAAGAGGATTGGCTATTTTATTTAAACCCGAAAATGATTTAGTAAAGGAACTTAAAAATTTTATAATGAAGCTTAGAGAGAAAAAAGAGAATCTCAGTGAGAATTAAAATTTTTCTGATAATAATTTTTGCTGGTTTTTTTCTTCTATTTTCTTCCTTTGCATCTGAAAAAACCGAACTCTCAGAGGAAAAACCAGATTACGGAGACGCTTTGATAATAGGTTCTATAGCTGATGCAAGCATATTTGTTCCTATGATAGCAACTGATGTAATGAGCCATGAAGTCGCAGGACATATTTTTTTGGGTGTAGTAAAATATGCACCTGATCTCAAAATAGTTGGTGAGTTGGCAGAAAGATTTGAGATATCTCCTGATCAAAAAACTATTATTTTTCATTTGAAGAAAGGGGTCAAGTGGGAAGATGATGTAGAGGTTACAGCAGAGGATGTTTATTTTGGATTTAAACTCATAACTTCTTCTGAGGTTCCCTCTCCCTATGCAAGTGAATTTTTAGAGGTTAAAGAGTTTAAAATTATTGATCCTTATACTTTTAAAGTGACCTATAAAAGACCTTTTGCCCTTGCTCTTTCCTCGTGGGGAAATATGGTGGTATTACCAAAGCATATCCTTGAGGGGAAAAGCTTGGATTACTTAAGAAATGTTTTTGGAAGAAATCCGGTTGGGAATGGACCTTTTAAACTGCAGAGATGGAAAACTCAGCAGGAAATAGTTTTAAAATATAATCCTCTCTATTATAAAGGGAGATCCTATTTGAACTACTTAATTTATAGAATTATTCCTGACCCTTCCACCCTTTTTATGGAATTAAAATCAGGTGGTATTGATTGGATATCCCTTACTCCCCTCCAATATTTGAAACTTCAAAGAGAAGACAGGTTAAAGAGTGAGTTTAATCTTTATAAATACTCATCTTTTTCTTTTTCTTACATCGGCTACAATCTGAAACATCCGTTTTTTAAAAGCAAAAAGGTAAGAAAGGCTCTGTGTTATGCAATAAATAAAGAAGAAATAATAAAAGGGGCGCTTTTAGGACAGGGAATTCCTGCCTACGGCCCTTATAAACCTGATACCTGGTTTTACAATAAAAGCATTGAAAAAACCTGTCCCTATAATCCTCAGAAAGCTCTTGAGCTTTTATATGAAGAAGGCTTTAAAAAAGGTAAGGACGGTATTCTTAAAAAAGATGGAAGACCTTTTGAATTTACTTTGCTTGTAAATCAGGGAAATCTTGCCAGACTTCTTGCAGCTCAAATTATTCAAAGACAGCTTTTAAAAATAGGGATTAAAGTTAATATAAGGGTTATGGAGTGGACCACTTTAATACACCAGTTTATTGACAAAAGAAGGTTTGAGGCTGTAATTCTTGGATGGGCAACAGGACCTGATCCAGATTTATATGATATATTTCATTCTTCCAGAATAAATCCTCCGGGACTTAATTTTATAAGTTATTGTAATCCTGAACTTGATAGACTTTTAGAAGAAGGAAGATATACCTTGGATAAAGAAAAAAGAAAAAAAATTTATTATAAGGTACAGGAAATTTTAGCAGAAGATCAGCCTTATACTTTTTTGTATATTCCCATGAGTTTAGAGGCTATTCACAAAAGATTTAGAGGCATTAAACCAGCTCCTATGGGAATTGGATATAACATAGAAGAATGGTGGGTGCCAAAAAAATTACAAAAATACTTAATACCTTAACTTATCGCACTTCGCAAGTGAGATGAGTTAGAATTATTTTAATTTTAGGATGGTTTAAAATGAAAATAACTATTGTAGGAGGAGGAAGCTGGGGAACAGCTCTTGCAAAAATTTTGGCTGAAAAGGGTTTGAATGTTTACCTTCTTGTTAGAAGAGAAGCGATTTGTGAGGCTATAAACAGAGAAAAAGAAAATCCTTTTTATCTACCAGGGATAAAACTTCCCAAAAATCTTAAAGCAACCCTTGAGCCTAAAATTGCTTTTAAAGATTCTAAAACTGTTTTATGGGTTGTTCCTTCTTTTGCCTTAAAAGAAGTTGTTAAAAAATATAGGAAATTTGCGGAGAAAGTACCTTATCATATTTCTGGTATAAAGGGTATAGACTTAAAAACAGAAAAAACTCCTTTTACCATTTTAAAAGAGGAACTCTCCTATAACTGTCAAATTTTTGTTTTAGGGGGTCCCTCTTTTGCTAAAGAGGTAGCAAAAGGTTTGCCCACAGCGGTTGTGCTTGCAGGAGAAAAGGAAGAAGAAACAAAAAAGATGCAGGAATTACTGGCTGTTCCTTATTTTAGAGTTTACAGAAGTGATGACCCGTTAGGGGTAGAAATAGCAGGTGCTTTAAAAAATGTAATTGCAATTGCTTCAGGAATTAGCGATGGATTGGAGCTTGGTCTTAATGCCAGAGCGGGTCTCATAACAAGAGGACTTATAGAAATAATTCGTTTAGGTACAAAGCTGGGAGGAAGCCTTTATACATTTTATGGACTTGCAGGAATGGGAGATCTTGTTTTGACATGCACAGGAGCTCTTTCAAGAAATTATCAAGTTGGCTTTAGACTTGGTAAAGGAGAAAAGCTTGACGATATTTTAACAGATTTAGGACAGGTCGCAGAAGGAGTAAAAACTGCTAAAGTGGTTAGAAAATTTGCAAAAAAATTTGAAGTGGAACTTCCTATTTGCGAAGAGGTTTACGAAGTGCTTTATAAGAACGAATCTCCAAAAACCTGTTTAAAAAGATTGCTATCAAGAAGCCTAAAAAAAGAGTTTGAGGATGTAAATTCAAAAAAGTAATTTTTTAGAGACGGCCTTTAAGTTTTTGTTCAAAATAGATGAGAAGGACTAAAAAGGCAAGCATTAAAAGCCATAAAAAGATCGAAATTGCTACAGCTTTTTTCGCCTTTTCAGTTTCCCACCAGTAGATCGGCTTTATCCCTTCAAGATAAAAGGTAATAACACCTGATAG
Organism: Thermodesulfobacterium sp.; assembly: GCA_021163085.1. Classification (GTDB taxonomy): domain Bacteria; phylum Desulfobacterota; class Thermodesulfobacteria; order Thermodesulfobacteriales; family Thermodesulfobacteriaceae; genus Thermodesulfobacterium. Next base: position 13,551 of record JAGGXL010000053.1, read on the forward strand.
ATTGATGCAGACCGCATTGACACCAAAAAGAATCAAAGTTCCGAGGGCATCAATCGTATATCCACCACCTGCAAAAATACCAGCTGCTACAAGAGGTGGAAGCAGAGCTACTGCTACCATTACTCCAACCAGTGCCTCCTGTACACCTTTTGTTGTTGCATATGTTCCTGCCACTCCTGAGGCAAGGGCAAGTAGTATGTAATAGTGGCTAACATCTGAACGTGAAGCAAGCTGGTAAGAAAGTGGGTCAAAGTCCATGATAAGGCCACTTATAAGCCCGATCAGAATAGGGATAATTATTCCGGACAAAAATGCAGGAAGTGTTTTTAAGGCAAGTTTTTTGTCTGCAAGTACAGTGGATAGAGAAAGACCCATGTAAGGTCCCATGAGAGGTGCGATTACCATAGAACCGATTATTATGGCTACATCATTTTTAAGTAGTCCTATAGCAGCAACCAAAGAGGCAAGCACAGTCATTATAAGATACCTTGAGGATATAGTTGAGCCTATTTCTATCTTCTGGTAGAGTTCTTCAACGCTAATTCTTCCTGTATCTTTTTTCTCCTCTTTTTCCTCTTTCTTCTCTTTTTCTTCCTTTTCTTCGATTCTTGGAATCGTAGCCTCTACAGGGAGTACAACCAGTCTGTAATCTTCTTTTCTTGAAAAAAATCTGTTGATTATAGATATAACTTCATCTATATATTCTGATTTTAAAAGTATTTTAGTAATGACGGTGTCATCCGGAAGATGATCATGCCATATATTTATTCGCGGAATTTCATTAAATAGAAAATCAATTTCCTCAGTTTCTCCTTTCCTGTGATACAATTCAATAAGCCGAAGTGACATAACTATAACCAGTCAATATATCTAACAAGGTCCTCAACCTCCTTGAAAGTATTTTAGCTAAACTCAATCACCCTGTCAATTGGATACTTTCGAGAAGATCCTCTTCATGTTTCATCTTTTCGCCATGAGACGCCGAGCTTACAACCCCTCCTCATGGTAAAATTTTTATCATCCAGCAAATTTATGGCTGTTTTAATTCTTTATTTGCAGTTATTGTTTGTTGTTTTTTATAAAGTCTTTTAAATATCAAAGAAGGGATACTTAGGAAATCAAAAAATATAATTCTAAGTTAAAAGGCTTTGTAAAACCGATTGAAAAGCACTTTGATATTGCAGACGTAGTTGATAAAACATTATGAAAAGATCTCAAAGAGAAAACTTTCAGGCTTTGAGTTTATATTCTTTAATGTTTTTCAATTTCTTGCCCAGAAGAATAATTAAATACTTAGAGATACAATTAGTGAAACACTATGCCTATATTTGAAAAACCATAAAAGAAAAAATTTTTTATAAATTGTGAAACTATTTAATCTGATTTGTAATAAATAGAAAAATATTTATTTTAGATAAAATATTAAAAATATATTTATTTAACAAAAAATATTTGACTAATTTCAATATTAGGTATACTTTGTTTTAAAAATGCATATTTTACTTTTTGAAGTAAATCCTTTTTCTCCACCTTCGCTTCCTATTTCACTCGGATATATTGCAGCCTATCTTATAAAACACGGTTTTGGAGTAAAAATTGTGAATATTTCTGAAAAAGGAGGGTATTCTGTTAAAGGATTAGAGAAACTCATAAAAGAATTTTCACCGCAACTGGTAGGGTTTAGCACCTATCAGAGAAATATATTATATGTGCTCGGAATAGCTAAATTTATCAAAAAAATAAATAAAGATATAAAAATTATTTTAGGTGGTCCACAGATTACTTTTATGCCCAGTTCTGCATTAAAAGAGATGCCAATGGTAGATTATCTTTGTAGAAGCGAGGGTGAAGTAACTTTATTAAGTGTTGCTAAAGCTATAGCAGGTGGAACTCCTTTCAATGGAATAAAGGGAGTAACTTATAGAGTGAATGAAAAAATTAAAGAAACAGAAAGAATTGAGGGATATGAAGACTTAGATGAATATCCATCCCCTCATTTTGCTGGAATATTTAATTACTCTGAAGTAGAAGAAGCAATTCTTCTTACTTCACGAGGATGTCCTTTTAACTGTATTTTTTGTTATACTCCAAATGCTTCAAAGCATAAAATCAGATTTCATTCTATTGAAAGGGTGCTTGAAGAAATAGAGTGGGTAGTAAAAAAAGGCAAAAACAGAATCTGGTTTGCAGATCCTAATTTTTCTTATAAAAAAGAAAGAGTTTATCAGTTACTTGAAGGGATCTTAAAAAAAAGACTTAAAGTAAAAATTTGGATAGAAACAAGAGCAGATTTAATAGATGAAAATTTACTTAAGTTAATGAAAAGGACAGGGGTTCATACTATTGCTTATGGTCTTGAATCTGCCTCTGAGAGGGTTTTAAAAATTATAAGAAAAAGACTTTCTCTTGAACAATTAAGAAAAGCTATAGCTTTAACTCAAAAATATGGAATTGAAGTAGAAGTTTTTTCTCAGTATGCTTTGCCAGGAGAAACTTTTAAAGAAGCTTTAAAGACTTTAGAATTTGTAAAAAGTCATGGTATAAAAATACAGGGGAATTCCAATGCTCAACAAATGCAACTTTATTTCGGTACAACAGTAACAAAGGATTATAAAAAATTTGGAATAAAACCTTTTCCTGAAAAAAGGCCACTTTATATCTCTATAGGAGATAGATATGAGACAGAGACTATGACACAAGAAGAAATTGCAATTATAAAAAGGCTCTGGAGAGAGTCTTCTCTTGATAAAGGAAGGAGGATTGTTTCTTAATGGAGATATATATAAAGCTTGATGATGAATTTCAAAAAGAAAAGTTTTTTTCTAAGCTTCCCGAAATAGATATTTTCAGCAATATATATTTCTTTTTTAATAATTTAAAGCACTTTGAGCTTATTTTTGATATTTTGGAAAAAATAATAAATTTTTTGAATACTTACACATTTTGTTATTTTCGTCTTCATCTTGTTCATCCCTATAAAGAAGAATTAAAATATATTTATTCAAAAATTTATGAATTTTTGATTTCTTTTAATTTAGAGGGTTATAAACATCAGGTTGTTCCTCGTCTTGTAGTATTTCCTATTTTTTCTTCTGAGCCCTCAAGAGATATTTTAGAATTTTTGGAATCTCATTTTTTTCCTCCGGGTGTGGTATTAGATGCGAATAAAAAAATTCAGAAAGGATTACCAGAGAGAGTTTTTATAAACTTTTGTGAAGATGTTTTGCTTTCTGTAGGTTATCAAAACATTTTAGTAAATCTTTTAGATAATGTTCAATTTCCTGAAAAAGATTGGAAAACATGTCCGCCTATGATAGTTTTTGAAGGGAAGGAAATTTTTCCCTGTATTTATGCTTTTGAAAACAAGCTAAATCAAATTGATAAAAATTCATGTAATAAATGTTTTTATAAACTCCTTCAGAAAGCCTTTCAATCTAAACTTTTAAATTTTCAAGAACTGGCAAGTCTTCATTTTAGACTTGGGCTTGAATTATTTGAAGAAAGAAATGTGAAAATGGCGGAAAAACACTTTTCAGAGGCTTTAAAGTTTGTTTCAACCAAGGAAAAGAAAAGCCTATACTATTACTTGGGAATTTGTAAAGCTCAACTTCCCAAGTAATAGTATAGGCTTTTCTTTTCCTTGGTTGAAACAAACTTTAAAGC
>JAGGXL010000123.1 GCA_021163085.1 Thermodesulfobacterium sp.
GTTTAGAACCATTGTTAAAATTTCATATTTCTGATTTTCTGGTTTATTGTATTAATCCCCAACCAGATTGGATAATAATAGGTGCTCAAACAAATCCTTATAAACCACCGAAGCGTGAATGGGTAGAGAAAATTATAAAAGAAGCAAAAAAGAAAAACATACCTGTATTTTTAAAAGATAACCTTTACCGTGCTTATCCTGATTTACCTGTTATAAAAGAATTCCCAGCCGAAAAACAATGCAACAATTAACCCCTGAAATCATAAAACAAATAGTGCAGGAAGCCATCCAAGAGGCTCTTTCCTCTTTGTCTTCTGAATGGCCAAGATGGCTTCCATCAAAGGAAGCTTCACGCTACTCTGGGCTTTCAGAAAAAACCCTTCGTCGTCTTGCTCAGGAAGGAGAAATCTACGCTACTTCAGTTGGCGGAGGAAAACTTCTATTTGATAGATATTCAATAGATGAGTTCTTACTTAAGCAACAAAAAGAAGTGAGATTAAAGGCTGAAAACATAACCAGAGAAATTTTATCTCGTTAAACTTGTCTTTTTAGCTTATTTTTGCTATGCTAAAAATTAATATGAAACTTTTCCGCAGAAGCAACGGTTATTGGTATATTCGTTTCGAGAGAGGCAAGGAAAAAAGCCTCCGCACCAAAGATCGCAAACTTGCAGAAAAACTTTTTAAAGAGATTCAAAGAGAAATTTTAAAAGGCAAAATAATCCTTCTTGAAAAACAAGAAAAAATCAGACTTTCTGAGTTCATTCAAGAATATTTACAATGGTCTGAAACCCGCAAATCAAAATCTACTGTTTACAGAGATAAATGGGCTTTAACTAAATTTCTTGAATTTGTAGGTGATGTTCCTTTAAGAACCATCAATTTAAAGAAAATAGAAGATTATTTTACCTTTTTAAAATATCAGGTTCACAGAAAAAACACCTCTCTTAATGTAGAATACAGGCACTTAAAAAGTGCTTTTAATAAAGCTAAGGATTGGGGATATATCAAAGAAAATCCTTTTACCCGCATGAAACCCTTTAAGGAAGAAAAAAGACCTCCTGCTTTTCTTTCAAAAGAGGAAGTTGCTTTAGTTCTGGATTATTTGAAAAAATCTGATAAAGATTTTCACGATTTAGTTCTTTTTACTCTTGAAACTGGAGCAAGAAGGATTGAAGTTTTAAGGCTAAGATGGGAACATATTGACTGGAAAAATAAGAAAATAAAACTCTATGGTAAAGGAGATAAAATCAGAATAGTTCCTTTATCTTCAAGGCTTGAAAAAATATTAAAAGCAAGAGAAGTAAAATTACATGGCAAAGTTTTCCCTTATGAGCACCCAGATACCATAAGCCACAAGTGGAAAAATGTAATGAAAAAACTTGGTCTGAAATATAGATTTCATGACTTAAGGCATACAACAGCAAGCTGGTTGATTTTACAAGGTGTTTCCATACGTGCCGTTCAGGAATTACTTGGACACTCAGACATAAGAGTGACCCAGATTTATGCTCACCTCAGTGATGAATACCTCAGAGAGGCGATAGAGCAAACATTTAAAATTGCAGACAATTTTCAGGCAGAGGGCTCTAAGATATTGAAATTTCCAGCCAAATCATAGTCCTACGAATCCAAAGGTTGCAGGTTCGAGTCCTGCCGGGCGCGCTTATGATTATTCAAAAATATTGTTAAAGAGGCATTTCAATGAATCCTCAACAGATGTCTCCAGAATATGAAGATGAGATAAACCTTTATGAGCTATGGAAAGTAATAGTTAAAAGGAAAAAGCTTATTATTGGTTTGTTTGTTATTGCAATACTTGCATCAGCAATAATAAGCCTTCTGATGCCAAAGATATACCGGGGAGAAGTAGTATTTAGGCTAACAACATTACCAGCAACAGAATTCATTAACATGATCGACAAAATTGATACAAAAGAGAATATAAAAAGAATTTTTCCTAATACAGCTCATTTAATAACAGATGTAAAATTAAAAGAAATAAAAATTTCAAGAAAGGAAGTTTCCCAAGACAAATTACGACTGGTTATTGAAGCCAAGAATAGAGAAATCTTACCTAAATCTATTAAAGAATTCATTGCCTATTTAAACGACATTCCCTTAATTGAACGCCTTATTGAAGAAAGAAGACAACGACTATTGGTAGAAATAAAAGAGATTGACCACACCATAGCAAGGTTAACTAAAAGAATAGAAAATTACGATAAACTACTTAAAACCGGAAAAATAAATTTTCTCGGATTTAACCTGGCTGAGGATGAAAAAAGTGTTTTAAATTTAAAAATTAGAAGAGTATCTGTACAACAGGCACTTGATATGTTGAACAGATTTAGAGCTGTAGAAATGGTAGATAAGCCTCGTATCTCAGAAAATCCAGTCAAACCAAAGTTGATGTTAAACATAGCTATTGCAGGTATTTTAAGCCTTTTTGTAGGAATATTTTTGGCATTTTTTATAGAAGGCATAACAAAAATGAAAAATCAAGACAACGAAATTTAAAAACGGGTTAGTAATCATATAAATAATTCTGGTCTGATTAAAGTTTTGCCAAAAGGTACAAGAGAGTAAAGAAACCTATTTTTTCAGCAAATAATATAAAAGTTTTTAGTCTAAAGAAATATTAATAGCTATCCTTGCAAAAGGTTCTGGAATAAAGTTTTATTTTCATTACCATTTCTCCATCAAAAAAAAACTAAAAAGCTTAAACCAGACTGTTTGGTTAGTAGATATGTATTTTTATGATAAGTTATTATATTTAAATAGATAGCTACAAAAAAACGGCTTGAGAGAAGGAAATATTTGATAAAAATAATAGAGGAGCAAGGGCATTGAAAGAAATAAAAACTGATTTTTTAATTATTGGTGCAGGAATTATAGGTTACAGCTTCATTGCTCATTTACAAAGTTTGTTGCACAGGAATATATCTTAAAATCTCTTTTTGATTTCTAAAAAGCGTTTTTTTTGCATGCTCTTTAGAAATAATAATTGATATTTTTTGAATTTATATTAAAAATACCAAAAAAAGGAAGGTAAAAATGAAAGGTTTAATGATTATAACAGACGAGAAAGGAGAAAAACAAGGAGTAATCTTGTCTTGGAGTGAATATCAGAAATTTTTAAAATTAGAAAAAGAATATGCCTCGTTGAAAGAAACCTTATATCTTCTTCAAAGTAAAAAAATAGAGAGAGGTTATTAGAAGCGGTTGAAGATGTCAAAAAGGGACTGATAGAAGAACATGAGCTTATCAAATATCCGTAAAGAATATATAGTTCAGCAACTATTAAATAGTTATTAGATAACCTATGTTGAAAAGCTTAAGTTTTACACCAGTTTTCTATAATTAAACCTTTGATTCTTTTAAATTCTTTTTCATTATTTGTAATCAAAATAGCATCTAATGATTTAGCATGAGCAGCTATAAGCATATCCAATATACCAATTAGATTACCTTCCCTTTCTAATTGAGCCCTGATTTTCCCATACTCGAAAGCAGCTTTTTCGTCAAACGGATAAATTTCAAATACTTCTAAAAAGGACAATACTTTAATTTTTAACTTTTCGCTGTTTTTCTTTTCCAATCCGTGACATATTTCAGCATAAGTAATTGAAGAAATACCTATTTGATGTCTTTTGGCTATCTCTTCAAACTTATTAAATAACTTTAAATCTTTGTGTTTAATAAGATAGGCTATGATATTTGTATCTAAAAGATAAATCACTAAAATAGCTCCCTTGTTTGATCAAAAGTATCTCTATCTTTCATAAATTCATCTGTAAAATCTTCTATTTCCATAAGTAGCTTTTTTGCTAATTCCCACTTGTCTTTTTTAGGAATTAAAACTACAAAGTCGTCAATTTTTGTAATATACACTTCTTTTTCTTTAAATCTAAATTCTTTTGGTAATCGGACAGCCTGACTTCTACCATTATTAAATAGCTTAGCTACTTTCATTTTTCTTTGCATAACACCTCCTAAATTTTTGATATATATTTTAAAGTATATACTCAAATATTAAAATTTGTCAAGAAGTATTAAATTACTAAAGATAAGTTCAAAATGAAATTTGCAATTGGATTGTTTAATAAAATTTTTTCCGGAAATGTTTTACTATTATGGTAAGTTATTCTTTAAAAATAGGTTCGTCAAAATGATAAACCATGCCCTCAAAAAAGGCCACTTTTTCGCCTGTATCTTTCTTGCTTACTGTAATGTGATATGTAGCAAGGGTTTTGCCTCGATGAAATTCCTGAGCACGAGCAACAAGTGTATTCCCGAGTCTGGCTGGTTTTATATAGGTAATATGTGCTTTTATAGCAAGTGCCAGAGTTCCATAAGAATTTGAAGCAAGGGCAAAAGCAAGATCAGCTAAGGTAAAAATCACCCCTCCCTGGCAAACTCTAGCAGCATTTAAATGATTTTTTTTGACCTGCATTTCAACCTCTGCAAAACCTTCTCCCATATCTGTTATTTGAGCTCCTAAAAATTCAAAAAGCTTGTCATTCTGATAAATGTAGTTTTTAACCTTTTCATAAATCTTTTCATCCATTTAAAATCTGCCTCCTTTAAGCTTAATTTTTCCAAGATTTTTTGATATACTAAAATTAAAATTTAAAAAAACAAGGAGGTTGCTCTATGAAATTTTACAGAACTTTGCATCCAAGACCTCTGATATGTAAAATTTAATAAAAAATGCTTATTTATACTCTTGGGACTTCAAATAGAACCGAAGAAGAGTTTCTTGAAATTTTAAAATTTTATAAAATCGAAGCTGTAACAGATGTAAGAAGGTGGGCAACTTCTCAGAGATTCCCCCACTTTAAAAAAGAAAATCTGATGAAAATTTTACCTGAAAATGGTATTTCTTACTATCATCTGGAAGAACTCGGTGGTTATAGAATAGAAAGTTATGAAAACTACATGAAAGCCTCTACATTTAAAAATGCTTTAGAAAAACTTATAAAAATTGCTAAAAGACAATTAACCTGTATTATATGTGCTGAAAAGTTTCCCTGGAGATGCCACAGAAGATTTATAGCAAAAGCTTTAGAAAAAAGAGGTATTGAAGTGCTACATATTATTGAAAAAAATAAAATCTGGAAACCAAAAGTTGCTTTATTTCTTCCAGAAGGTTGGCACAAAAAGGATTAATACTGTATAGTATTCAAGCCTTCCCACAAGCATGCAAAAAACAAGAGCCCACTTAGCAAGGGCAGGAAAAGGAGCATAGGTAGTTGCAGGTCCGGCTTTGCCTAAGGCTGGTCCAACATTGTTTAGAGCTGAAGCTACTGAAGAAAGTGAGGTTAGCACATCTAAACTTGTTGCTGAAACTATAATACTGCTTATTATCCAGACAATAAATGCAAGAAATATGAAAGTCCATATACTATCACATATTTCCTGATTTAAAGTCCGATCATTTATCTTGATAGAAGTTACAGCACGGGGATGAATTAGATGGTAAAATTCTTTGTATATTTGTTTTATCATGATATAAATTCTGAGCTGCTTTATTCCTCCTGCTGTAGACCCTACCATACCACCTAAAAACATCAAAAACAGTATAATTGTCTGAGCAAAAAAGTTCCACTTTGTATAATCTGCTGTAGCATAACCTGTGGTGGTTATAAGAGATATTATTTGAAAAAGTGTGTATCTAAAAGATTCTTCTAAGGATTGATAAGCAGTTAGTTTAAGATTAATAGTAATTAATGTGATTAAAATCAGAACAAATGATAAATAAAACTTCAATTCGCTATTGTTTAAAACTTTGTTAAACTCTCTTCTTAACAGCAAAAAGTAGAGTCCAAAATTGATACTTCCTAACAGCATGCAAAATCCTGCTACATATTCAATTAAAGGGCTGTTAAAAGCAGACAGACTGGCATTCTTGGTTGAAAAACCACCTGTAGATATAGTAGTAAAAGCATGGCAAATTGCGTCATACCAGCTCATTCCACAAAAAGCATATAATCCAGCAATTATTAAAGTTATTCCTGCATAAATAAGCCATAAAATTTTTGCGGTATCCACGATTCTTGGTCTTAATTTATCAACTGTAACCCCTGGAACTTCAGCTTTAAAAAGCTGCATCCCTCCTGTTCCTAAAACCGGAAGAACTGCCAAAACAAAAACAACTATTCCCATACCACCTATCCATTGAGTAATGCTCCTCCAGAAAAGAATTCCCTTCCCTAAGCTTTCCACATTTGCAATTACACTTGCTCCTGTAGTAGTAAATCCTGACATCGCTTCAAAATAGGCGTTTGTAAAAGACCCTAAGGTCCCGGTTAAGAGATAGGGCAAACTTCCAAAAAAAGCTACACTTATCCAGGTTAAA
>JAGGXL010000030.1 GCA_021163085.1 Thermodesulfobacterium sp.
AACTTTTGCAACATTAAATTAAGATTTTGATACTCTATTTTCATATCTATCTCTTACCTGTAATATAAATTTTTACCCCCCATAGTAAGTAGCGCGGTAAAAAGTTTTTTTCTTAATTCTCTTCTATCCCAGATACCTTGAATATGTCCTCTTTTTAAAGCATTTTCTGCACTATGGTAGTCTGGAGGAACATCCTGTCCGGTTGTTTCTCTTATTACTCGCGGACCAGCAAATCCCAATCTGGTAGATTTAAGAGCGAATTGATAAGGAGCGGATCCCAAAAAGCTTGCCACAGGACCTGCATAAGAATTATTATCATATATCACTATATAAAGCCCTCCCGCATCTACATAGTCTCTTACAGCCATTGTGCACCTTGGCATTTGAATTAATCCCAAAGTTCCTTCATGAATTCTTATTCCTCCTGTTGTATGAACTAAAGCCAAGAAAGGACGACGGGTAATTTTGGCAAGCTCAATTGCTCTTATAAACTTTTCTCCTTCAGCTACTCCAACTGTGCCCTGTCTGAACTCTCCTACTAACATAACTGCAACTAAGGATATGCCTCCTATTTTCGCTTCAAAAGAAAGAAGAGCAGATTTCAAACCGGTTCTCTTTCTCGCTGCTTTCAACTTTTCAGCATAGCCCTCAAATTCTAAAGGATTACCTGAAGCTATGTTATCATTGAATGTTTTTACACTATTTTTATCAAAAATATTATTGAGATACCATTTATACTCTAATGGAAAATGATATCCGCAATTAGGACAAACTCCACAAAATTCTCCGTAAAGATCAGGCACCCATATATCAGGACATCCGTATTTTTCAGCTTCGGGACAGGTTACAGTCCTGTCTTCCAAAGCCAGAGGGCTTGTATAAGGGCTAACTTCTTCCTCTGTTAACGCTGGAGCCGAAAATTTAGTTTTAACTTTTTTACCTACAATAAGATTATAAACTGTTTTTACAGGATCTGAAACTGGCTTAAAAAGTAAAGACGATTCTGTAGTTAACTCATCAATAAATTTCTTAAAACTTCTGTGTCCTGCTTTAAGAATTTTATATTTGATTTCATTTTTAAATTTCAAACCCAGATTGTGGCTGAAATTTATAAAAGTTTTAAATGTGCTTTTAGGCTCACACACCGCCCATTGAGCCATTTTTTTGTACTTTTTATACCTATTTTCAATTAAAATCTCCCTTTCATCCTCATCAAGATCCCAGTTAACATAAAATTTTAAATCTTCTGTATCCTGTTTTGAAAGTGCGTACTTTCTCAAAAATTTTAAACTTCTTGTTTGTAAGATTACTTCGTCTGTAGCCCTTATCAATTCAAACTTTAGTTTTCTAAAAAATTCGTAATCTTTTCTTCTTGCTCCAAGAGGAGGTTCAGAAACAATTCTGTCTATGGTTCCAAATTCCAAATTATCTTTAGCAGTTAACTTTAAAGCTTTAGCACATTTTTCTACAAGTTCTCTGGGAGGTCTCCCTTCTTTAAGTTTTGCTTCAATCGCTGCGGCTCCCTCAGGACTGATAACTGAATAATAACCCTTTTCAGCCATTAGCCTCATATCTGCAAGACCTATGGCTTCGGCTCCACCAGAACCACCTTCAGAAATAAAAGCAACAGCAGGAACCTTAAGCTTTGCCATATAATATAAATTCCTTGCTATTTGTTGAGCAGCACCAGGGTAATCCTCAATGGGATAAGCTCCCGGAGTAAAAATAAAAAAATGTATAGGTATTCCTTCTGTTTCTGCCATCTTCATATAACGAAGCGCCTTTTCATTACCCCACGGTTTGGCACTTCCTCCCTGACGAAATTCCTCTCCATGTCCCTTTTCATGTCCAATAACCATTACCTGATGAAAATAAAGCTCATTTTCCACTTTTCTCACCATCATTGCTTTAGCACATACTATAGCAGGATCTATATTTAATTCTCCTTCTCCCCCCAATTCCGTATAAGAATCATAGACATTTTCCAAAATATCCTGAAGAGTAAATCTTTGAGGATGTCTTGTAATTTTTACAATTTCATAAGGAGTAAGGCTTTTTTCTCCTTCCTCTAATATAGAATTAAGATGGTTTACAGTCTGAAAAATAAAATTTTCTATAAATTTGTTATCATACTGATAAAAATTTTCATAAACTTGAAAAATTTCTTCAATAAGAGAGGATATGTTGAAGAAATTTTCACCTTTTATATCTTTTATATAAATAGCTGTATCTAAAAGATCTTTAATCTTTCTATGCCACTCAAGTTTCATAAGTCTTTAAGATCCTATAAACTGGTAAAGTTGCTCTAATTTTTCTTTCAAAAATTCTATGTTAGTAACCAGTTTTTCTCCTTTAGGGGTATATCCTTCTATTATAACATTGTTCAAAAATTCCAAACTTCTTTTTTTTGCCTCTTCAAAATTATTTCCGTAAATTATAGCTAAAGCTAAATTGGGATCAAACTGTGTAGGAATGGTATATGGTTGATCTTGAGGCACGTGTGTTCTTACAGTAAGCCAAGGCTTAGGAGTCCATTTAAATCTGGTAATAGTTCCGCTTAAAGGAAGAAAACCTCTCTGAGTATTTTCAGCAATAAGTCTTAGTTCAATACTCACTCCTTTAAAAGTAATATCTTCTTGAGAATATTTTAATTTTTCGCCAAAAGCAACTCTTATTTGCTCTTTTATCAAATTAACTTGTTTATTTTTTACAAAAGAAATTTTAGCAGAAATTTCATTTTCTACCTGAATCCTTGTGTTAACTTCCATAAGAAAATACTTCCCTTCAGGGGTGATTAGCCACTCCCATGTTCCTACATTATCATATTTGAAATATTTAGCCAATTTGAGAGAATAATTAATAATATTTGTTTCTACCTCTTTATAATCAAAAGCATAATTATTTTCTTTATTAAATCCAGGAGCTATTTCTATTCTTTTCTGTTTGGAAATGCTTTGGATAGTGCAATTTCTTGTTCCAAAATGTACATATTCTCCATGCTTACTACCAAGAATTTGAACTTCTATATGTTGCAGAGTAGGGATTTTAGCTTCTATAATTATACCTTCATCCCCGAAAAACCTTTTAGCATAAGCTTTAATTTTCCTAAAAGTGGGGCGCAGTTCTTCCAGATCCTTCACTTCTGCAATCCCCATTCCTCCACCACCAGCAACAGCTTTGATAAGAAGTGAAGGATTGTCAATTTTTTCAGAATTCAAACTTTCATAAAGTTCTTCAGCCTTTATTTCTGCTTCGATTTCATTATAAATAGGCTCTGTAGTTCCAGGAATAACAGGTATTCCTAAATCCTTAGCTAATTTTTTTAAAAAGAGTTTATTCCCCAGATCTTTTATTGATTCCCAAGAAGGACCTATAAAGATTAAAGGGCGTTCTCTTTTTACCACTCTTCTTGCAAATCTATAATTCTCTGAAAGGAAACCATATCCTGGATGAATAGCTGTGCACTTAGCTTCATCAGCCACAGTCAGAATATCATTCATATCTTTATAATCAGAAATTCTATACCTTTTTTCTGCTAACCTAACATGAAGAGAGTCTTGATCTTCCTTAGTATAGACTACTACATAATCTATCCCCAAATCTTTGCAAGCCTCCATTATTCTTAATGCAATTTCTCCTCTGTTTGCTATAAGAACTCTTTCTTTCATGAAAAATTTAATTAATTTTCAAAAGGATTTTTTAAAATAAGGCAATTTTCTCTTTCAGGACCTATAGAAATTAAATAAAATGGGACTTTCAGATACTCTTCTATAGTTTTTATATATATTTTTGTTTCTTCTGGCAAGTGTTTAAACTTTTTGATATTTTTAATGTCCTTTTTCCATCCTGGCAACTCTTTATATACTGGTTTTAATTTAGACATTTCAATCAAACTTGCAGGTAAATAGTCTATTATTTTACCTTCATATTCATATGCCACACATATCTTTATTTTTTCAAGCCCTGATAAAACATCTAACTTAGTAAGAGCAAGAGCTTTAATGCTATTCAATCTAACTGCAGTTTTTACCAGAACAAGGTCCAGCCATCCACATCTTCTTGGTCTACCAGTGGTTGAACCAAATTCATTCCCGCTCTTTCTTAAATGATCACCTATTTCTTCTTTTAGCTCTGTTGGAAATGGGCCTTCTCCGACTCTTGTAGTATAAGCTTTTACTACTCCCAAAACCATATCTATTTCTAAAGGACCAAGACCTGCTCCACAACATGCATTTCCAGCTAAGGTATTGGAAGAAGTTACATAAGGATATGTTCCGTGATCAATATCTAAAAATGTCCCCTGAGCCCCTTCAAATAAAATCTTTTTACCTTCTTTCTTTGCCTTCCATAGGACTAAAGAAACATCTATAAGATAAGGCTTTAAATATTCTCCATATTTTGTATATTTATTATATACATCTTCAAATTCTATGGTATCTGCATCAAGATATTTTAAAAGAAAATTCTTTTCTTCAAGAACAGTTCTTAGTTTTTCTCTAAAGGTTTCTGGATAAGTTAAATCGATCAACCTGAATCCTTTTCTTGCTACCTTATCTTCATAACAGGGGCCTATCCCTCTGCAGGTTGTTCCTATTTTATCCTGTTTAGCTTTTTTTTCTCTTGCCATATCAAGAGCTTTATGATAGGGCATTATAGTATGAGCTTTTTCACTTATAAGAAGTTTAGCAGAATCTACTTTTAAACCCTCTTTTTTAAGTTTTTCTATTTCGTTGATTAATACCTCAGGATCAATTACTACACCATTTCCTATCACACAGGTAGTTTGAGGCCAAAATATCCCAGAAGGGATTAAATGAAAAATGTATTTTTTCTGATTTATAACAAGAGTATGACCTGCATTATTTCCCCCTTGAAAACGCACTACAAAATCTGCTTTTTCTGTAAGAACATCGACTATTTTTCCCTTCCCCTCGTCTCCCCATTGAGTTCCTACTACAATCAATGCAGGCATAATTCTACCCCCTTTTTTATTCCCCCAGAAGGAGTATTATAACATAAGTTTCAAGATTACAAAGATATTTAAATTTTTAGACTATTCTTCTTATTTTTGCTACAAAAAATCCTACTGCCTGGACTTCATGAGTGTAATAGCGCTTAGTTAAATTTAGTGAAGGGTGATAAGGTTTACCTTCCCATTCAGTTAAACCTGGATGAAAGGGTAGGGGAGATTCCCACTCCACTATCTCTGCCTGTCTTTTTCTAAGTAAATAATCAACAACCTCTTCGTTTTCCTTAGGATTTATAGTACACGTGCTGTAAACTATTACTCCTTCTGGTTCAACGAGATCAAAAGCCCTAACAAGCAAACCTTTTTGAATAGAAGGGAGATTAGCTTTTCCTGTTACTTTCTGATAAAGAACTTCTCCTTCCAATCCTACTCTATATCTTCCTTCTCCTGTGCAGGGAGCATCTACTAAAATTTTATTAAAAGGAATACCAAAAGGAAATTGTTCACCTCTATATTTTGTGGTAATAGCACATGTTATTCCAAGCCTTTTAATATTGGAAACCAGTGCCGTTAATCGGTCAATTCTTTTATCATTGGAAATAATTATTGCTCTATCCTCAGTTACCATAGCTATGAGACCGGTTTTCCCTCCAGGAGCTGCACACATATCCAGAATCAATTCCCCAGGTTTAGGATCAAGGGCAATAACTGGCAAACTGCTTGAAAGGGTCATAGAATGAATAAGACCTAAACTATATTCCTCAAGATTTCCTAAGGAAATTTCTTCGTTATTGACAACTCTATAAAAATAAGAAACCTCTCTAACTTTCTCAAATTCGACTCCTCTTTTTTTAAGAATATTTAGTAAATATTTCTGTTCATCCTTAGTTGAAGCTTTGAGGGTATTTATTCTAAAATATTGAGGCATAGGTATTTTTAAATAAGAAAGAAAGTTTTCATAATCGGGAATTAAATTTTCATATTTACTGAAGTACTCTTCGTAGTGAAAAAGACGATTATTGTTTCTTTTTTCCCCCATTTAATAAAATCTCTTGAAGTTCTTTGTGATTTTTTACAATAAGATCTGCTAAACTGAGGTGTTCTTCTGAAAGGGTGGTAGTTATTCCTATACAAAAAAGTTTTGCATTCTTAGCAGACATAACTCCTGCTGGAGAGTTTTCAATTACTAAAGCTTCTTTGTTCTTTATCTTAAAAGCTTCCAGAGCCTTCAAATAAGGATCTGGATTGGGCTTCCTCTTTTCTACCTTATCTCCTGTAATTATCAATGAAAAATAAGGTAAAAGTTCTTTTGGAAAAACCTCACGGAAAATCTCACTATGAGAACTTGTAACCAATGTAATCTTCTTTTTCTCTTTTTTTAAGTTCTTTAGTAAGTCTGGTACCTCTGGAAAAGGTTTTACCAATTTAGCGTATTTATTTTTGAAAATGCTCTTTTGAATTTTAAAAATTTTTTCAAAAAAATCAGGTGTAGGGTTAACTCCTTTTTTTAAAAACATATCTCTTGCAGTATTAAGCTCTATAGCTCCTTCGTGAAGATATATTTCTTTTTCTTCGAATTTCAAACCAAACTGAGAAAAAGCTTCAATCCAGGCTTTAGCATGATAGGGCATACTGTCTAAAATAACACCATCTAAATCAAAAAAGAGATAATCTTTCACAGCTCTAATCCTTTTTCAATGCATTTTTAATTAATTCTATACCTTCTTTTTCTGAAATGCCTTCTACTTTTATAAATTTCTTTCTTGATGTCTTACCTTTTACAATTTTTATCTGGTTTTGAGAGACATTTAAAATTTTTCCCAAAAAACGACAAAGGCTTTCGTTAGCTTTATTTTTCTCTGGCTTTGCTTTCAAAGATATTTCAAGATAATTAGGCTCTTTAAACATAAGGATTTTATCTTTTGAAGAACCTGGTTTAACCTTTAACTTTAAAAGCATTAAAATATAAAATAGGTTATCATAAGGCGATGAAGTAAGTTTTGAATAATAAATATAATAAAAATTACAATAGCCGGAGTTATATCAATCCCTGCAATAGGAGGGATAACTCTACGAAGAGGAGCTAATACTGGTTCTGTCACTTTGTAGAGAAATCTAACCACAGGATGATATGGATAAGGGCTTACCCAGGATATTATTGCACGAGCTATAATAATCCATACATAAATAGTTAAAAAAAGATCTACTAACTGAATAAATGCCCTTAAGATAATATCCATTTTTTAAGTATTAAAAGTTTTTCCTTTGCTTTCGTAAGCTTCTATAATTTTTTGCACTATAGGATGTCTCACTACATCTTTTTTGGTAAAATATACAAAAGTAATCCCTCTAATGCCTTCCAGTATTTCTATAGCCTCAAGCAAACCTGATTTTTTAGGATCTGGAAGGTCTATTTGAGTTATATCTCCAGTAATTACAGCTTTGGAGCTCTGTCCCAGTCTGGTAAGAAACATTTTCATCTGTTC
>JAGGXL010000140.1 GCA_021163085.1 Thermodesulfobacterium sp.
GGAGAGTATGCAGATGCATTTGGTGCAAATGGAACAGGGACTGGAACATGGGATCCAATGGTTCCTGTTGCAAGACCTTATTCAGATCTTGAGGCTATGACAGGTCCAGATCAAAATGTTTATATAGGAACTGATATGGTTCAATGTCTTTCTTGTCATAGAGCTCATGCAAGTCCTTATCCTGATATGCTTAGATGGGATTATGAAGGAAAGTGTCTTGTAGAAAATGCTACTGCAGATGAATGTGGTTGTTTGGTATGTCATACTGAAAAATCAAACATAAGCCTTTAAAAATTTGTTTTTTTGGAAAATCTCTCTTGCTATTTCTTATAAAAAGTCTATAATATCTAAAATTTTTTGGAAAGAATAAGTTTATGCAAAAACTTTGGAATTTTTTGAGTTCAGCAAGATTAGCTATTTTTTTGTTTTTAGTTTTAGCTTTTATCTCTATTTTTGGAACTGTTATTCCACAGGGTCAACCTTCTCAAATTTATCTTATGAAATATGGTGCTTTTTGGGGAAAAATTATTCTCTTTTTCAAGCTTGACGATGCCTATCATTCCTGGTGGTATGTAGGAACTTTGTTTTTTTTCTTAGCTAATTTAATTGCCTGTTCTATAAAAAGATTTCCTATAAGCTGGAAATTGTATAAAAAGGATCCTGCTGAAATTAATCCAGAAAAATTGCCATATAAATATGAAATCACCTTAAAAAGAAATATTTCTCAAATTACAGAAATTCTTTCCAATAAATTAAATTTTAAAAAAGTTGAAGGAAAAGCGGAAGGGGGGATACTTTTCTATAAAGACCTTAATAGATGGGCACATCTTTCTGTGTATGTGGTTCATTTTTCTGTGGTGGTGGTGATTGTAGGTGCTTTAATAGGAGCTATCTGGGGATATAGAGGAAATATGTCAATAGTGGAAGAACAGAGTTCTAATACTGTCCTTCCTTTTAGAGAGAAAAATCCTATATTTTTAGATTTTTTTGTAAAACTTAATAAATTTAATATAGAATTTTATCCTGACGGAACTCCAAAAGAATACATTTCGAATGTTACAGTGATAGACGGAAACAAGACAATTAATGCACTTATAAAAGTAAATTCACCTTTTAGATATAAAGGAATTTCTTTTTATCAGGCAAGTTATGATACCATTCCTGTATTCAAAATAAAGGTAAAATACAGAGGAAGTGAAAAAACTTACACTCTGGATCTTTTTTCTCCTGTTGCTATTGATGATAGATATACAATAGCTTTAAATGACTTTGGTAAGGCCCATGGACTTATCTATGCCAGGATTGTGCTTTTTGATTCAAAAACTAACCAACAAATTCCTGGTATTATAATAAAAGGGATTCCCCATTTTCGTGTTCCCTTAGATAAGGGCATGTTACAGGTCTTGTTAGAAGGTGTAGAAAAAGTTACTTATGTTTCTGTCCTTCAGGTAAAGAAAGATCCAGGAATCGGTATAGTTTATGCAGGATTTGTTTTAATAATGTTAGGACTTTTAGGAGTTTATTTCTTCGAACCCAAAACATTTTGGATATTTATAAGTTCTTCCGGGAAAAATAAAGCAGTGCTTAAAATGGGAGCTTATGCGAAGAGAGAAAGAGAAACTTTAAAACTTAAACTTGAAGAAATAGCGAATAAAATTAAAACTTTGGCAGAGTCTTAAAAGCCTTGACAAACTTTCAAAAAAAAGTATATTTGAGGTGATTTTTTATTAAGGAGTGGAGGTTTAAATGGCAAGACATAAGAAAAGGGAAAGAGAAAGAGAGATAGAGAGAAAAAGGAGAAGAAGGGCAAAACTTGCTAAACTTCGTGCTAAAGGTTTTTTCCCAAGACCAGAAGGCTATGATCCAAAAGTGTATTCCTATGTTGCTTATGCTGTAGCAAAAGGCATTATGAGCTTAGAAGAAGCTCTGGCTAAATTAGAAAAAGCAAAAATTTCTTAATAAACTTTTTCAGTTTCTTCGTTTTATAAATATCTATTTTTAATGTTTTCTGTCCTTAGAGTAGAAGATCTAAGTAAAAATATGGTAAGAAGTTAGTACTCAATAAAGTTTCCTTTAAATTGTATCCATCAGATATTCTTGGCATAATAGGTCCCAATGGAGCAGGAAAGAGCACCTTACTTTATATTCTTCTGGGTATAGTATCTCCTACCATAGGAGATATATATTATTTTGGAGAAAAATTTTTTAAAAACAGAAGCAAAATTTTTTATAAAATAGGTTTTGCATCTCAATATATAAGTCTTCCTTATTCGCTTACTGTAGAGGAAAATTTAAAGGTTGCAGAAATTTTGGCCTGGGCTTTAGTACTCCTGTTTTTACTATTCTCAGCAGTATTTTATCCAGTAGAAGTATTACCGGAAAGCTTTCAAACCGTAGCTAAGCTTGTTCCTACATCTTATATATTTGAAACCTTCAGACAAATTCTTTTAGAAGGTTATACTCCTTATGTTTTTATCCTAAAGGCTTATGCTCTGGTTTTTGTATATTTTTCTTTAAGTGTAGGGATATTTATATTAGCTTTTAATTTTGCCAAAAAACAGGAAAAATTACTAAAATAGGCGAATAGTATGTCTTGTTTTTTAAAATAGATTTGTTAATTTTTAAATTGCTATGAGATCCATACCTACAGAAAGGATTAGGAATTTTAGTATAATTGCGCATATTGACCACGGTAAATCTACGCTTGCAGACCGTCTTCTTGAATTTACAGGGGCTGTTTCTGCAAGAGAAATGAGGGAACAGTATTTAGATCGTTTAGAGCTTGAAAGAGAAAGAGGGATCACCATAAAATCTCAGGCAGTAAGGCTTTATTATCAGAGAGAAAATGGAGAAGTCTATCAGTTGAACCTGATAGATACTCCTGGACATGTTGATTTTACTTATGAAGTTTCACGGGCACTTTCAGCCTGCGAAGGTGCATTGCTTGTGGTGGATGCATCTCAGGGAGTAGAAGCTCAAACTCTTGCCAATGTGTATTTAGCTTTAGAAAATAATTTAGAAATTATACCTGTCATAAATAAGATAGATTTGCCTCAGGCAGACATAGAAAAAACTAAAAAGGAAATTGAAGAAATTGTAGGTCTTGATTCTCAGGATGCATTATTGGTCAGTGCTAAACTGGGAATAGGTATAAAAGAAGTTTTAGAGGCAATTGTTAATAAAATTCCTCCCCCAAGAGGTAAAAGAGAAGCTCCTTTAAGAGCACTGGTTTTTGATTCTTGGTATGATCCCTATCTGGGAGTGGTTGTTCTGGTAAGGGTAGTAGATGGTAAGCTCTATCCAGGACAGAAGATAAAATTTCTTTCAACAGGAAAGACATATGAAATTACCAAAGTGGGAGTGTTTGCTCCAGAAGCAGCAACCTTAGATTGTCTCTTTGCAGGAGAAGTGGGATTCATTGCTGCAGGAATAAAAGAAGTCAGAGAGGCTAAAATAGGAGATACCATAACAGAAGCTAATGCTCAGGTAGAACCACTTCCGGGATTTAAAGAGGTAAAACCTGTGGTTTTCGCGGGTATTTTTCCTGTTGATAATGATGATTTTGAGGATCTCAGAGAAGCTGTAGAAAAATTATGGCTTAATGACCCTGCCTTTTCTTATGAAGCAGAAACCTCAGTAGCTTTAGGATTTGGTTTTAGATGTGGTTTTCAGGGACTCCTTCACATGGAGATTGTTCAGGAAAGATTGGAAAGAGAATTTAAATTAAATCTTATTACTACAGCTCCTACAGTGAAATATAAAATAAGACTTAAAAATAATAAAGAAATTGAAATAGAAAATCCTGCAGATTGGCCTGATCCAGGATTAATTGAAGAAGTTTTGGAACCTTATATAAGAGCTGAAATCTATACTCCTAAGGAATATATAGGTCCTCTTATTAAACTTTGTGAAGAAAAAAGAGGAATACAGAAGGAGATTAAATTTTTAACTCCTGAGAGATGTATTCTTATATATGAACTTCCTTTCAGTGAGGTTGTGCTTGACTTTTATGATAAGCTAAAAAGCTATTCAAGAGGTTATGCTTCCTTAGATTATCAGTTTATTGGATATAAACCGGGAGACCTCGTAAAAATGGATATATTGATAAATAAACAACCTGTGGATACTTTATCCTTGATTGTTCATAGAGATAAAGCCTATTACAGAGGAAGAGAACTTGCCTTCAAGTTAAAAGAAGTTATTCCGAGACAGCTTTTTGAAGTGGTTATTCAGGCAGCTATAGGAAGCAAAGTAATAGCTCGTGAAAGAATACCGCCATTAAGAAAAGATGTTCTGGCAAAATGTTACGGAGGAGATGTGACAAGAAAAAAGAAACTTCTGGAAAAACAAAAGGAAGGTAAGAAAAGACTAAAGGCTATAGGTCATATAGAAATACCTCAGGAGGCATTTTTAGCAGTTTTAAAAATTTAATCTCAAGGGGGTTAAATTCAGATGAAAAGTTTTCAGGATAAAATCTGGGACTGGACTAAAAGTATATTAATTGCTCTGGTTTTTGCTCTTTTTATCAGAGCTTTTATAGTACAGGCTTATAAAATACCTTCTGGTTCTATGATACCTACACTTCTTATAGGAGATTATTTACTGGTTAATAAACTTGCTTATGGTATAAGAAATCCAATTAAAAATGATTTTATTTATTTCAGGAAACTACCAGAAAGACAGGAAATTGTAGTTTTTACCTATCCAATCAATAAAAAACTGGATTTCATTAAAAGAGTTATTGGACTTCCTGGAGATACTGTGGAGATTGTTAATAAAAAAGTTTATGTAAATGGTAAATTATTAAAAGAACCATATGTTCAATTTAGTGATCCAGAGATTTATCCTAAGGAAGTAAGTCCCAGAGATAACTATGGACCTGTAAAGGTTCCACCAGATTGTATTTTTGTGTTAGGAGATAACAGAGACCAAAGTTACGATAGTAGATTCTGGGGATTTGTTCCTATTAACTATGTTAAAGGTAGAGCTTTAATAATCTATTTTTCTTGGGATTCAAAAAATTTTAGAGTAAGGTTTAATAGAATAGGAAAATTGATTAAATAAAGGTCTTTATTTTGCTATCATAGCCCTCATTAGATCCGCTGTATTTTCTGCATGATGAGGAATACCCAAGATTAAATCGACAAGTTTTAATGTATAAAAAAGAATTAAAGGATTATCTAAATGAGTGAAAATGTTTTTCTTAATTTTGTTCCCGAATTCCTCTGCTAAATATTGTGAGTATCTTATATTTCTTACAATTTCCTTTGCCTGATTTCTGCTTTCTTCTGTTCTATTGAGAAGAAAATCTGCAGAATAGATAATAAGATTTTCTAAAAATTTTAAAGATTCAGTGCTTTTGATTAAGAGTGTTTCTATATCTTTAAAAAGCGTTTCAGACAGTTCGAAGTGCTTAAAAGACAACCAGTTAATAATTTCTTCAGCTACATCAGCTATAGCATCCTGTTCTTTAAGATACATAAAAAGTTCAAATCTTTCTACTGGAAGGATAATACCTTTAGGAAGATGTCCCCTTATATTTCTTTTTAATTGGTCTGCTTCTTTTTCTATTTCAAAAATGTGTTTTGAAATTTCTTCAAGTCTTTTGTTATCTTTTTTATTATAAGCTTCAAGAGCAAGAGAAAGCCTTTCTATACATTCAAGAACTAGATGAGCGTGTTTTTTCAATAAATCAAATACTGGCAATTCCTTTAAAACTGTTTCTTTTATTTTTTTTATTTTTTCATTTTCTATTTTAGGAATTTTCCCTTCTATAGTAAAAATAACTCCTTCAGCAATATTGGTGGCTAAATCCCCGACTCTTTCCAGATTTTGAACCATTATAATGTAATCTATACCAATTTCTAAAAGCTCGGGATTACCCTTCATACAATCTTTAATTTGTTCGATATTGTCTTTCTGAAACCTATCAACTATGTCATCATATTCAATTACAGAATAAGCCTTTTTGGTATTTTCTGTAACAAAAGCATTTATAGCAGATTGTAGCATGTAAAGAGCTTCATTAGCCATTTCCATAATAGTTATTTTGCATTGGGGAATATTTTTTTCTCTGGTTTTGTATATATCAAGCACTCTAAAAGCAATATTTACAGATTGATCTGCTATTCTTTCTAAATTTCTTGCTATATCTATGGCAGTAATTATAAATCTCAGATCTTTTGCTACTGGTTGTTGTAAAGCTATGATTTCAAGAGCTGTCTGAGATACCATGTTTTCATAATAATCTACCTGCTCATCAAATTCTATAACCTTTTTAGCTAACTCTGGATTTAATTTATCAATGGCTAAAAGGGCACCATTAACCATATCATTTACTATTTTTGCCATATCCAATAAAAGATTTTTTAGTATTTGTAGTTCTTTCTCTAAGGTTACTCTTGTCATTAAAACCTCCTAATTTTCTGATTTTTTAACACTATAAGCTCTAAAACCCATTTTTCTGAGCTTTAAAGCAAGAAAATAAGCCATTTCAGGATCAGTAGCATTTAGAAATATGTATTTATCTCTATAGGGCTTAAAAAATTTTCTCAATCTTCTAACTGAATCTTTTATCAGATTTTCTTTTTCATTTAAATTTATAAGTATCCAGTTAGAATCCAAGCTTTTTACATAGTTTTCAAATATCTCCTGAGTGAGTTCTATGTTTTTATCTTCTACTCTGCTTAAAAGTTCTACTCTTTTACATCTGCTACAGATTTTATCAGTAGCACTGGTAATTTCTCCACATTTAATACACGTATTTAAAGGGGGTTCATCTTGGTAATGAGACTTTATTAAGGGGATAAGTTTTTTAGTGAAGACCGAAAGTAATTGATATTTAATTTGTCTATTTTCTTTTTCCATCTCTTCAAGAATTTTTTTCGTTTTCTTGGGTGGATTATTGTCTGCATGAGGACAGAGAAAGTTTGCTATAAGTATTTCGTTAAGAGCGACATAATAAAATATTTCCTTTTCAGGAGTAGTATATAAAGGTTTAATTTTTTTTACCTGATTTGGAGAAAGGGGAGGTGACACAGGTTGAAGTTTTGCTATTCCTGAGAAATCTCCATGGAAAAAGAGTGTCAGCATTGTAGAAACAACATCATCTAAATGGTGTCCAGTGGCAACAACGGTCAGTTTTAATTCTTTTGCAATTTTTGAAAAAAGATACCTTTTTATTGTTCCACAAACTGAACAAATCTTATTTTTGAAATAAGTGAAAACAAAATCATCAATTCTGTATCCCTCTTTCTCTGGTAAACTATATACATAAAGAGGCACATCCAAAGTATTGCATAAAGTTCTAACCAGATTTTCTATTTTTTCTGAATGATATTTAATTCCCAAATTTATAAAAATAGCCTGCAGGCCTATCTCAGGATAAAGTTTTTTTAGAACAGTAAGCAAAGTAGCACTATCTTTACCACCAGAAAGAAATACTCCCACTTTATCTTGGGACTTAATCATTTTATACTTCTCTATAATTTTTTTTACTCTGTTTTCAAAAAAGGTATTGTAACAGTTCTTGCAAACTTTTATTCTCTGAGAGGGAATATCTATTAGAGCTTTTTCTTTTTTGCATAATTTGCAAAGAAATGGATATTCTTTAACCTCAAATTCAAAAAGTTCGCCATACCTGAAATACTCCATAATTTTTTATTTTAACCTAAATATTTTATTGTGAAAAGGAGAACCTAATTTATTTCACTTGTATTTCTTGCAGTTTAAGAGTAAAATATAAACTATTATTAATAATGGATAAGAACACAGATGTAAGCTTTTTGAAAAAGTTATTTTTTTTGGTGGGAGTTATTGTTTTTGTTTATGGATGTGCAGTAAGACCAGGACCAAATCTTGCTTCCAAAGCTTCTTTAATTCATCCTCAGCAGACTACAAAAGCAGAGGTTTTGCAGTTTTTAGGTCCACCTGTACAGATATTTACCTTTCCCGATGGTAAAGAAGAGTGGTATTATTACTATAGAGTTAGAAATTTTTGGGAAAAAGTACCTGTTGTTAAAAATTACAAAGGAGAAGATTATACGGAAGTTTTAAAAATAGTTATAAAAGATGAAAAAGTAATAGATTGCGTATACTATACTGTTTCTTATCCGAAGAAGGAGTGATTATGCAACACTTTTCAGAAGCTGAAAAAGATTTATATAGAGTTGCAAGAGAAAAGATGGTAGAAACTCAGATTAAAGCTCGTGGTATAAAGGATCCAAGGGTTTTGCAGGCTATGCTCAAAGTCCCCCGTCATTTATTTGTAGATGAAGCATTAAGAGATCAGGCTTATGGTGATTTTCCTCTTCCTATAGGAGAGGGTCAAACCATTTCACAACCTTATATAGTAGCTCTTATGACTGAGGCTCTTGAATTAAAGGGGAATGAAAGAGTTCTGGAGGTTGGCACAGGTTCAGGATATCAGACTGCAATTTTAGCAGAATTATCCCTCTGGGTATATACTATAGAAAAGTATCCTTTTTTGCTTGAAAGAGCAAAAAAAATTCTTTTTAGTCTTGGGTATAAAAATATTTCTTTTAAATTAGGGGATGGCAGTTTGGGATGGAAAGAAGTTTCCCCTTTTGATGCAATTATCGTTACTGCTGCTGCTCCTAAAATTCCTCAGCCTCTTATAGATCAACTTTTAGAGGGTGGAAGA
This sequence comes from Thermodesulfobacterium sp., assembly GCA_021163085.1. Lineage (GTDB taxonomy): Bacteria > Desulfobacterota > Thermodesulfobacteria > Thermodesulfobacteriales > Thermodesulfobacteriaceae > Thermodesulfobacterium. Next base: position 8,663 of record JAGGXL010000140.1, read on the forward strand.
ATAGTAATTCCTGTTGGAGATGAATTTTCTCAGGTATTGGTAAAAGGTGTGAAAAAAGAAGGAAAATTATATACTCAAACTTTAGAACCTGTTAGATTTGTTAAACTGGTGGGTGCCTATGGATTTAAAGAATAAAAGAATAGGAATAATAGGAGCAGGAATAGTAGATAAGGAGACTTATGAGTTAGCTTATAAGGTTGGAAAACTGCTTGCAGAAAGGGGAGCCATTATCTACACCGGAGGGCTTGGAGGAGTTATGGAAGCTGCATCAAAAGGAGCTTTTGATGCAGGAGGTATTACAGTTGGGATTTTACCCGGTAATAAAGCTGAAGATGCAAATCCTTACGTAAAAATTGTTGTTTTAACTGATATGGGACATGCAAGAAATGTAATACTTGTAAGATCAGTAGATATAGTGGTTGCAATTGCTGGAGGATACGGAACCCTGTCAGAAATTGCTCTTTCCTTAAAAATGTGGAAGCCTGTTATAGGACTTAAGACCTGGGAAAACATACCAGGTGTTCACTATGTAAATTCTGCCGATGAAGTTTTATCTAAAATTCTGGAATTTCTAAGCTGAGACATAAAAGAAAACAGATTTTTAATTTCCTTTTCAGAAAGTGGTCTTATTTCTCCAGGATTTAAATTTTTCAAAGAGAGAGGGCCAAACTTTATTCTAACTAATCTGTGAACTTTTCCTCCAAGATATGCTATCATTTTTCTCACTTCCCTTTTTATTCCCTCCTTAACAGCTACTTCATAAATCCATTTATTCTTATCTTTTCTCAGAAGTTTAAAACTTAAAGGTTTAATAAGTTTATCTTCTATTTTAATTCCGAATTTAAGCAATTTTTCAATTTTTTCATTTTCAATTTTGGGAGTTACCCAAACTTTATAAACCCTTTTTACTTCGTATCTCGGATGTAACAATAAATTAGCAAGATCACCATCATTGGTAAGCAAAATTAAGCCTTCGCTGTGTTTATCAAGTCTTCCCACAGGGAATACCTTATAGGGCAATTTTTCTAAAAAAGGCTTGATAGTTTCTCTATGATGAGGATCATACAAAGAAGTAAGAACCCCCTTTGGTTTGTAAAAAAGATAATATACCTTAGGAGGCGGTTTAATAAGTTTCCCTTCTACATATACTTTGTCTTCTTCGAGGTCAACTCTGTAGTTTAGGTCTTTTATTGTTTTACCATTTATAGAAACTTTACCTGATAAAATTAAATTATCAGCTTTTCTACGAGAGGCAATTCCACAAAAGGATAAGAATTTATTTAATCTCATAAAATCACTTTTTCTTTTTTTCTTCTTCTGGTTCTATGTGAATAGTTACAGAAAGTTCGGGGAATTTGTCCATAATTTTCCTTTCAAGGTCATTGCATAAATTATGGGCTTCCTTTACAGGCATATTATCCGAAACTGTGAGGTGAAATTCCACAAATCCTTTTCTTCCAGCCCTTCTTGTTTTCAAATCATGGACATCATGTATTTTGTAATCTTTGTGAGAATAGGTTTTGATAGTGTTGTCTATAATGTTTTGAATAGAAGTTATTTTTTCTTGAGGCAAACTTGCGTCAAGTAAATAACTTATTGAATTTTTGATTATTTTATATCCTAAATACAGTATGTTTATGCTTATTAATAGTGCAATTAAAGGGTCTATAATCCATGTTTTTAATAAGTTTGTCAAATAAACTCCAGCTATTACTCCAGCTGTAGTTATTACATCGGTAAAAAGATGAGAAGCATGAGAAATAAGTATAGGAGAATTTTCCTTTTTTCCTTGTCGGTAAAGATAGTAAGAAAGAGAGGAATTTAGAACTATGGTAGTAAAAATTATTAAAATACCTGTATCCAAATTTTTAAGAGGTCCAGGATTTAAAAAACTTCGATAGACTTTCCATATTATGGAAATTGAAGCTCCAATAATAAAAAGAGCCTCACATATAGATATGAGGTACTCAAATTTATAATAACCATAAGGATGTTCTTTATCAGGAGGTTTTAAAGCTATTTTGCTTCCCCAAAATGCTATAGTAGCAGATGCAATATTAATTACCGATTCCATAGCATCAGAATATATAGCTACAGATTTAGTGACAAAGAAAGCGAATAATTTAGCTAAGAAGATTAGGATACTTATAAATAAACTTAAGAAAGTAAGTTTTACTGCTTTGGAATCCTGAAAAAAGTAATGGTTGTGTGTCAATTCTTGGCTCCTTTTATAGAGTAAAGAGCAATCATAAAAGAAATTATAGCTATTACCAATAAAATAAATAAAGAAGAATACTTAAAAGAGTTGTATAAAGCAATACTTCTTAAAGTATGAGATGTTATGGTAAGAGGCAAAGCTTCAATAACGGGTTTTATGAAGAAAGGTAGATTTTCTGTAGGAAAGAAAGTTCCTCCAAGGAACATCATAGGAGTGATAATAAAATTGGTTACCAAAGCCTGATCAGCATGAGATTTGATAAGCATTGCTGATGCAAGTCCAAGACTTGCAAAAACAAAAGCATTTAGAAAGACCGTAAGAAAAAAATAGAAATTTAGATAAAATTTAACTCCTGCTAAAAAAGAAATTACAAGAATGATAAAAGTAGCCAGAAAAGCTCTGGTAACACCACTTAAAACTTCACCAAGAGCATAACTGAGGTTGGAAATAGGAGAAGATTGAAATTCTTCAAAAATTTTTAAATAAAAACGAGCTATGTTAATTTCTACATTTATAGCAAAGGCTTGCATCATGCTTGTGGCAGATATTAAACCAGGGATAAGAAACTCCAAATAACTTTTTCCACCAATGGTTATGTTTTTCCCTAAGCCTATCCCAAAGGCAAAAATGTAAAGAAGAGGATTTATGGAAAAAGAAATAAGTACCCTTATAAATCTTTTTTTTAAAAGTAAAAATTCTCTTAAATAAGTAGCAAAAAAGCCCTTCATAAGTTTTTTTCTACATATTTTAAAAACGCATCTTCCAAGGTTACTCTTCTCAAACTTACAAAATGATTTTTACTATACTTTAGTAATTCTTTTTCAGCTTCTTCTTTTTCTTTAAAGTAAAAGGTTTTTAACTTATCTGAGAGATACACATCAACTGCATAATTTCCCAACTGTTTTATAAAATCCTTAGGAGTATTTATAGCTTTTATTTCTCCTGAAAAAATAAAAGCTACTCTGTCTGCCAGATACTCAGCTTCTTCCATATAATGAGTTGTAAGGAGTATAGTGGTTCCATTTGCTTGTATATTTTTTATAAAACTCCATATTTTTCTTCTTATATGAGGATCAAGACCAACTGTAGGTTCATCAAGAAGTAACAACTTAGGCTTATGCATAAGTGCCCTTATAATTAATACTCTTCTTTTTAGCCCTCCTGAAAGTTCTTTAATTTTAGAATTTTTTCTTTCTTTTAAGTCTGCAAGTTCTAAAAGCTCAGATATTCTTTTTTTTATAAGAGATAGAGACAATTTGTAAAGTAATCCATGTATTAAAAGATTTTCTTCTACAGTTAGTTCCATATCCAGATTTATGTGCTGCGGAACAATTCCTATTTGAGATTTAGACCAGATAAGATTATTGTAAAGATTTTTTTCAAATAAATAGATCTTTCCCGAATTAGGATTGGTAAGACCAGCGATTATTCTAATAGTGGTTGTTTTTCCAGCACCATTGGGTCCTAAAAGAGCAAAAAGTTCTTTTTTCTTTATTTCAAAAGAAATTCCTTTTAAAGCAACAACTGAGGAATATTTTTTGACAAGATTTTTAACTTTTAAGGCTGTTTTAGACATTAAGGAAATTGAGTAATAATGGCGGAGGAGGCGGGATTCGAACCCGCGGTACGGGTTTTAGCCCGTACATGCGATTTCCAGTCGCACCCCTTCGTCCACTCGGGCACTCCTCCAATTTTTTATTAATTTTAAGACCTGATTCTAATTTTGCAATACCATCAAGGTCTTTTAGAAAGATTTGTATTCCAGAAATGATTTGAGCATTTTTGATATTCTATCAGTAGCACCGGTTTTTTGTTTGAAAATCTGATAAGCTTTCTTACCCATCTCAATTCTTTTATCTGCATTCTGAATTAGATCCTCCAGAATATCCTTTAAATATACTTTTGTTACCTGTAAACAGGCTTTTTCCATTAAGAATTCATTGATAAAAGGAAAATTTTCCATAGAAGGGCCAAAGACTACAGGCTTTTCCCAGTAAATAGCTTCTAAAGGATTTTGTCCTCCATGAGGAATAAAACTCCCTCCAATTATCGCAATATCACAAATTCTATAAAGAGGAGCAAGAACTCCTATCTTATCTACCAGCACAATGAGTTTGGGAAAGGCATCTATTTTTATGTTTTCAGATAAAGTGCTTAATTTGTAAAAACCTATTTCTTTTTTTTCTTTAATTAATGACCTTACAGTTTCTTCAACCTCTTTAAATCTTTCTGGATGTCTTGGAGCAAGAAAAAGTGATCCAGAAGAAGTTTCAATAAAAGCCTCAGTAATCAATTTTTCTTCGGGGAAATGGGTGCTTCCAGCTACAACAATAGGTCTGGGGACTAAATTTTCCCACATAAAATAAATAGGTGATATCTCTATATCAAATTTAGTATTACCCGTAACTATAATTTTTTCTTCAGAAACTCCTAAAGCCTTAAATCTCTCTTTATATTTTTTATCCTGAACAGCGATTAAAGATATGGAGTTTAAAATAGGTTTTAGAAAGAACCTGATTTTTTTATACCTTTCAAAGGATTTCTCGCTAAGCCTTGCATTTATCAAGAAGACAGGAATTTTTTTAGAAGCTGTTAAAATTAGATTTGGCCAGATTTCAGTTTCAGCAATTACTAAAGCCGAAGGATTAAAGGCATTCAATGTTCTTTTTATAGCAAAGGGGCAATCAAAAGGAAGATAAATAACTTTAACTGGAAGATTTTTGAATTTTTGAAAAGCCACCTGGTTTCCGGTATCAGTAACAGTACTCAATAAAATACCATATTCTGAAGCTAAGTTTTTCAATAGATTTGAAATTGCATTCACCTCTCCTATAGAAACAGCATGTATCCAAACAACCTTTTTTTGAGAAATATGCTCTTTTTTCTTAAAAAAAGCAAATTTTTCTTTAAGCCATCTTTTTCTAATATCACGAGGTCTTTTAAAATATTCTCTGGGTAGTAATGTCCCGGCAGCCAGGTAATATAAAAAGGTATACAACCAAAATATCATCTCAGTTTCCCTATAAATGAAATTTGAAACCCTCTTTTTCCTTTATGAAATCTGTGTGACCAATAATACTTGTTTAAACAGCAAGTACAATCTTTGGAAACCCAGATATTATCTGGAGGGATTGAACAATTTAAAGCCTGATAGTAGTTTAATTTTTCCAGGTCAAGGAAAATCTTTTTATTTTTAAAAACTAAAAAGTTTTCCGCATTTTCAAAGTTTTGTTTTAACACTTCAACTACATCTTTTCCCACTTCATAACAGCAAGCCTTTACATGAGGCCCTATAGCAATTAATATGTCCTCTGGTTTGTAACCAAAACCTATAATTTTTTGTAGAAATTTAAATAAAAGTTTATTAACTGAGCCTCTCCACCCTCCGTGAACAACTCCTACAAAATCAGCACTTTTATTAGTAATTAAAATAGGCACGCAATCTGCGGTCCTGACACCTATAAAGATATGCCTTTGAGTTGTAAATACTGCATCTCCTTCAATTTTAAAAAAGCATAAATCCTGAGAGAAAGTATCTTTAAGTTCTATTATTTTTGTGCTGTGAATCTGTTTCGGAAAAAAAAATCTAAAAGAGTTTAAAGATTTCAGCAATTCAAAGTCAAAAGGGTAGGGTAATTTTTTGGAAAAGGCACACACTAAGGAAAGATTTTCAAAAACAGATGGAAGTATTAATTCAGTATTGAGCAAAGTCTGAAGAGTTGGTAGTAAATCTTTCATAGACATTTATTGTTTGAGAGATTTTAAAAAGTCCGGAAAAATTTTTTTAAGTGCTTCTAAAGCCCTACCTCTATGACTTAATCTACTTTTTTCCTCAATTGGAAGCTCAGCTGCGGTTTTTTCATAGTTATACTCAGGTACTAAAAAAATAGGATCATATCCAAATCCATGAGAACCTTTTGGCTCAAATCCGATTAAACCCTCCCAGGTTCCTTCAGTTTTTATGTATTTTTCACTTGGATGATAAACCACTATAACGCACACAAAACGAGCTTTTCTTTTTTTAAGAGGTATTCCTTTAAGAAGTGCAAGGAGTTTTTTGTTGTTTTCTTCATCAGTGGCATTTTCTCCTGCAAAACGTGAAGAATAAATTCCTGGTGCTCCATTTAAAATATCTACTTCTAAACCGGAGTCATCCGCTAAACACATAAGTCCGGTCTTTTCTGCATAATATTTAGCTTTAAGATAGGCATTTTCAAAAAAAGTTTTACCAGTTTCTTCAGGAGGATTTATTCCGCAATAGTCTTTAAGGGTTTTTATTTCAAGATCAAAATCTTTTAATATCTCGCTTATTTCTCTTACCTTACCCATATTAGAAGTTGCTATTAGCAGTATTTTATCATTCATCTCCTAATACCTCTTTTTGTTTTTTTATAAGTTCGGAAATTCCTTTATAGGCAATATCTTTCATAGTAGTAATTTCTTCCCATGAAAAGGGTGCCTTTTCTGCTGTAGCCTGCACTTCAATAATTTTTCCTGATTCGGTCATGAAAAAGTTGGCATCAACTTCTGCAATAATATCCTCCTCAAAGTTAAGATCCAGATAATATTCTCCACCTATTTTTCCCACACTTATGCCCGCCAGATAATCTAAAATCGGATATTCAGCAATAATACCTTTTTCCAGAAGTCTTTTTATTGCAAGTTTTAATGCAACAAATCCTCCTGTTACAGAAGCGCTTCTTGTTCCTCCGTCAGCATCAAGAACTTCACAATCTATCCATAAAGTTCTTTCTCCAAGTTTTGTTAAATCTACAACTCCTCTCAGTACTCTACCTATAAGTCTCTGAATTTCCATGGATCTTCCTTTTCTACCCATAATTTCACGGGGTGTTCTTTCTGTTGTTGCACCGGGTATGAAAGCATATTCTGCAGTAATCCATCCAGTGGCTGTTCCTTTTAAAAAAGGCGGAACTTTTTCATCAAGTGATACTGTACATAAAACCTTGGTACTACCAAATTCTACAAGAACCGAACTTAAAGGATTTTTTAAGAAATCAAGGGTAAATTTTACAGGTCTTAATGCATCAAAAGCTCTTCCATCACTTCTCATTTAATTTCCCCCCTATTTTAGTTTTATCATAACAGAGATTTAAAGCAACCTCATCAAGAAGAGCTTTAACCTGTAAAGAAGAGTTTATCTTTTTCCCTAATATCTCTTCCCACATTCTTTCTCCTTCCATGCAAAAATAAAAAGTAACTAAATCTTTTGTTTCATCAATTATTTTTTTGAAAGAATTATAAAGTTTTCTTCTTAAATCTATGAAATAACGCTTTTTTCCATCTAAACCTTCTATAAATTCTTGAGAGTAAATTTTGGTTTTAGGAAATCTATTTTCTGCTATGGCTTTTAAATCTTTGGGATATCTCAAAGTGCCAAGACTGATCCAGGCTATCTTGTTAAGAGGGACAGAATTTAAAATTTTTTCCAGAACCTGAGGATATTCTTTTTCTGCATCTTCATAAAAAATAATAGGATCGAAATGAAAAGCTACTGTGAATCCGTATTTTATAGCTTTTTTGGCACTCTCTAATCTCTTTTCTAAAGAGGCGGTTTTCTTTTCTTCGTGTTTTATAACTTTTTCTGGGTTCACAGACCAGGCAAAAATGATTCTCGGGTCAGGAGAAAATCTGGAAAAATATTCTTCAGAAAGAGCTACCTTTGTTTTTAGTTCAAGAACAGCTAAAGGATCTACTTCTTGCCAAAAGTTTATCAAAATTTCGGATACATTACAGATTGATTCTAAAGCCAAGCTGTCAGCAAATTCTCCTGTTCCTATTCTTAAAACTTCCTTTTTTTCTTTATGTTCTTTTAAAACCCTTTTCAATTCTGGCAGTCCATCTTCTATTAAATTTGCCCAAATTTTTAGTCCCGGCCTATTTAAATAAAGTTGTAATATACAGTAACTACAATCTAAGGGGCATCCTTCTCCAAAGTGAAATATTTTATATTTACAGCAAAAATAAGCTTTGGTTCCAGGACAATTTCTGAAGAAATTACCCTTATAGTGAATTAGAAACAATCTTTTTTTTCCTATAGAGACAAGTTCTGGAAAGGACTTATTTTCCCATTTAAAATCTTCATAAGAAGATATTATTTTAGCTGGATATTTTTTAATAATATTTTGAGCTAACTCGAAGGAAAGGGTAGACTCCTCAATAAAAAATTCCATTTAACAAATTTTCTATAGATAGTTTTTAATTAAAACTTCCGCAATTTGAACTGCGTTGGTTGCGGCACCTTTTCTTAAATTGTCAGCAACTACCCATAAATTGAGTCCGTTTTCTATGGAAAAATCTTCTCTTATCCTTCCTACAAAAACTTCATCTCTTCCTGCAACATCAATCTGAAGAGGGTAAAGTTTTTCTTCGGGATTATCAATCACTATAATTCCTGGGGCATTTTCCAAAAGTTCCTTAGCTTTTTCTACTATAATTTTCTTTTCTGTTTCGACATTTACTGCTTCTGCATGTCCGTAAAAAACAGGCACTCTTACAGTTGTAGCTGTTACTTGTATATCAGGATCTTCCATAATTTTTTTTGTTTCATTTACCATTTTCATCTCTTCTTTGGTATACCCATTGGGTAAAAATACATCTATATGAGGAACACAGTTAAAAGCTATTATTTGAGGAATATACTTAGCTGGAGGCATGTGAGATCCTTCACACCAAGCTTTTACTTGGCTTTCCAGTTCATTTATAGCCTTTTGCCCTGCTCCTGAAACTGCCTGATAGGTGCTAACTACTACTCTTTTGATTTTTCCATAATCATGTAAAGGCTTTAATGCTACTACCATTTGAATAGTAGAACA
>JAGGXL010000052.1 GCA_021163085.1 Thermodesulfobacterium sp.
CATAAGAGTAATTTTTGCTATACTTAAAAATAACTCTTTCTTTAATCCTTCTTATCATAAAAATCTTTACCCAAATTTTTATTTATGATAGTTGACTCCTTTTATTTAATGAGGCATACTTTCAATTTTAACCTCGGGTTCTTTCATCTTTGCATCCTCAATTGGCTGTAATACAAAAAGAAGTTGTCCTTCTTCTACTCTCTGATTAAGTTTTACACAAATTTCTACAATCTGGGCATCAAAAGGAGCAACAATAGGATTTTCCATTTTCATAGATTCCAGATTAGCAATTTCTTCACCCTTATGCACAATGTCACTAACCTTTAAAGTGCCTCTCTTTGGATTTCCGATCCTCCATACAGTTCCACTAATAGGTGCTCCTATTTCATTTGGTTTGGTTGCCTTTTTGACTTTCTCTTTCTTGGCTCTTGGAGTTTTTACTTCAAACACCCTTGTTTTATTATTTACTTTCAAGACCACATGAATAACTCCATCGGTTTCAGATCCTATAGAAACAAGCTCAATACAATAAGGTTTGCCCTCATATTCAAACTCGACTTTATCACCTGGTTTTTTAAGACCCTCTCTCCAGACCTTAGTAGGTAAAACAAGTGGAGCATCTCCATATCTTTCTCTAAATCTTATGTAATCTATAGCATCTTTGGGGTGCATTAAATAAAGAATAAACTCTTCTTCTGTCGCAGGTCTTCCAAGTTCATCCTCAAGCTGTTTTCTCAATACACTTAAATTTTCATCAGGAATAGATTCTAAAGGAGATTCTTCTTTTCTTTCCTTTATTTTTTCCTCCCACTCGTCTCCAAAGGTGCTTTTATAAACCCATTCATCAGGCCAACCCACAGGGAGTCTTCCATAATGTCCAAGAATCAAATTTTTAAAATCACCTGGTGCATGCTTAAAAAGCTGTAACAATTCTTCCTGTTCTTCAGGTTCCATAGCATCAAAGTTTTGATTTTTTTCTTCCACAAACTTTTTAAGAAGTTTTATTACATGCTTAACTCCTTCTTCTCCTCTTTCTTTAGCATATCTATTTACTATTCCACTACAGGTAACCCAAGTAATTTGAGACCCGGGAGTTACATCAAAGTATTTTACAATTTGATTGTAAAGAGACATTACATGTAAAATATAGGGCATGTAATGTAAAAATCCTCCTTTTTCTGCCTGTTCAAAAGAGCTCGGAAAAGCTCCACCAGGCATTTTATGTCTCGTAACCATATGGTCAAATCCTTTAAATGGAGATTCTGCCCATTCGTAATCTCTTATCCATTCTCTAACTTTTTCCACTGCTTTTTCTGCAGCTTGTCTATTCAAATTTACAGGAATACCATGTTCTTTAAGCAAAGCTTCCACTGCTAAAATAGGAGAATGTCCGTAAAATCTTACAATGGTATCCTCTTCCACATCAAGAATCTTTGCTCCTGCTTTTGCAGCTGCAAGCAAAACTGGCATAGCCAGTCCGTCTGTAACGTGTCTATGGTAATTGATAACTAATTCCGGATACTTCTGTTTTATGGCATCTATCAGCTCGGTTACTGAATTAACAGTGCCTACTCCTGCCATATCCTTGATACACAGAATTATTTCATCTGTTCCTCCACAGAGATCTATTATTTCATCAACCACCTTAAGGTAGTAGTTGGTATCAAACCAAGGAGCAACTGTATAGGAAATTGCTGGTTCAAAAAGTTTGCCTCTTTTCATTACAACTTCTGCAACTGTCCTCATATTTCTCACATCGTTAAGAAAAGAAAAGCACCTCCATACATCAATATCTACTTTCTCAACAACATACTCGATTATGTTTTTAGGATAGGGTCTATAACCCCACATATTGGTTTCACGAATAAGGGTTTGAAGCAATACATTGGGCATAAGCTTCCTTAAAATCTCTATTTCTTCAAAAGGACTCTCTCTTCTATTCATAATTCCTACATGCCATCTCGCTCCACCATGACATTCAGCAGCAAAAAGTCCCATTTCATTATAGTAAGGAGCTAAAGTCTGAAGATCATGCATTCTTAAACGATTTTTATAATCAGATTGTCCTGCATCTCTCATACCTACAGAAACCAAACACACACCTGGAAGTTCTCTTACTTTTTGAACTATCTCTTTAGAACTCATTCCAGGTTTTACGAATATATAACCCATACTACACCTCCCTTTTTTCCTCTTTTACATCCAACTTTGAGGTCCAAGAGCTGATATTTCAGCTATATATTGAGCTATTTTTAAAACCTCATCATCGGGAGTTTTCTCTTTGAACATTGCAAGAAGTTCTTTATAGTGTTCATCTATAAATCTTGTGGAGTAATTACCTTCTATAAATTTAGGATGTCTTATTATACTTAAAAGTAAAGGTGCTGTTGTTTTTATTCCTTCAACTCTCAAGCCTCTACTTAAAGCTCTATCCATAACTCTTATAGCTTCGTTTCTGTCTGCACCTGCAGCCATAACAAGCATTATGAGAGAATCGTAATAAGGTGGAACTTCAGCTCCTTCATAAACTCCTGAAGAAACTCTTATGCCTGGACCCTGAGGGATTTCAAGCCTTGTAATAGTTCCAAAAGATGGATTAAAAGTTTTTGGGTCCTCTGCATTAATTCGCACCTCAATAGCATGTCTATTAGGAAATATATCTTCCTGTGAAAAAGGAATTGGCTTCCCCTCTGCAATATCAAACATAAGGCTCACTATATCAAGTCCTGTAACAAGTTCTGTTACTCCATGCTCCACCTGAAGTCTTGTATTAACTTCTAAAAAGTAAAACTTTTTTGTTTTAGGATCCAATAAAAATTCTACAGTTCCTGCTGAATAGTATCCAATCTCTCTCATCAATCTTATAGCTGTAAAACAAATTTCCTGTCTGAGATCATCATCTATGCTTGGAGACGGAGCTTCTTCTAAAATTTTTTGATTTCTTCTCTGAATGGTGCATTCTCTTTCATAAAGATGAACTATTTTCCCATATTTATCTCCACACATTTGAACTTCTATGTGTCTTCCTTTTTGAATATACTTTTCTACGAAAACTCTATCGTCATCAAAAGCCTTTTTTGCTTCTGATTTTGCCTTTTCAAGAAGTAAAGGCAAAGATTCTTCGTTATCCACTCTCACCATACCCTTTCCACCGCCACCAGATGCAGCTTTAATCATAATAGGAAATTCAACTTCTTCCTCTTCCATCCATTTCAATATATCTTCTACTGTATTTACTTTTAATAATGCAGGAATTGTGGGTACATTTGCTCTTTGAGCAATTTTTTTACTTTTTATTTTGTCTCCCATTAAACGAATTACATTAGCAGGTGGTCCTACCCAAATAAGACCTGCTTCTTCTACCATTTCTGCAAAATCTGGATTTTCAGCAAGAAATCCCCAACCTGGATGGATAGCATCGCATCCTCTTTCTAAGGCGGTTTTTATAATCTTTTTCATATTTAAATAAGATTCATGAGGAGGAGCCTCTCCTATATGAACCGCTTCATCTGCTAAAAACACATGATAGGCTAATCTATCAGGAGTGCTATAAATAGCTACGGTCTTTATTCTTTTGTCTCTGCATGTATTTATAATTCTCACAGCTGGCACTCCTCTATTAGCAATGAGAACCTTTTTAATCTTCTTCATCTTACCCCTCCTCGGTTTTCTAAATGCTTGTAAATATTAAAAGTATTATCATTATAACATAACATAAATAATTATATCAAACAAATTTTTATTTCTTTATTCAATTTCCTATTCTTAATTCTTAAAGAATTTAAAGTTACATTTACAAAACTGAAAATCGTGTTTATTTCTGCTATACAAGGATTTAAAAAGCCCATTTAATATTCCTTCTGTTAAATTTTATTTTAAACTAAAAACAAAATTGCCGAAATTGTAAAATTTATAGAACCTCCAAAAAAGAAGAAAAGATTTTTTATAACTTTATAAGATCATAGTCTTAACCCTTTTTATATATACTGTAAATTCCAAAAATCCTATCTACAAGGATAGATGCAGCAGAGCGTACTGAAAGGTGATTATAATTATCAAGCCTTCCCCAAATAGGTTCTAAAAAGTAATCACACCTATCAAGCACCTCATCACAGAGCCCCCAAGCTGTTCCCAAAACCAGAGCCACAGGTTTTTCCCACAAGAGTTTTCTTGCTTCTTCACAAGATATGTATTCTCTCTTAGGTGATGCATCTGTCCCTAAAAGAATAGGAAGGGCCCCCTCTATCCTTTTTACTTCGGAAATAGCAGAATCCAAACTTTCAAATAACTTTACAAGTTTTATTGCTTCTTTCCTTAAAGGATTGTATTGAGCTCCTTTTTTATTTAGCCAGTATTCTATCAATTCCTCTGCCAGCTCTCTCTGATCTTCAAGAGGTTGAATAATATAAACACCTTTTAATCCATAAGTTCTTGCAAGCCTTGAAAGATCGTGTAAATCAAAATTAGCTATAGCAGATGCTATTCTCTCTCCCTTTTTATTAAGAACTGGATAATGAACCAAAAATATATAAAAGCGCTGAGCCTTTAACAATTCTACCAGCATTTTCCTGTCTTCTTCTCTAAGTTCAGCATTTTTAAGTAAATAGGGTTTCCTTCTAAGTGTAATCTCTAAGGATTTTTTCCTTCTGTATTTTTCTATTTCAGCATGATTTCCACTTAAAAGCACCTCAGGAACTTTATAACCCATAAAATCTCTTGGTCTGGTATAACAGGGATATTTTAAAAGCCCTGTGGAAAAAGATTCCTTTTCAACAGAATCCTTTTTACCCACAACCCCGGGAATAAGCCTTACTACGGTTTCTATCAAAACCAGACTTGCCACCTCTCCCCCAAATACCACATAATCACCTATGGAAATTTCTTCATCTACAAAATTGGCCCTTATCCTCTCATCAATCCCTTCATATCTTCCACATATAAGAACAAGATGTTCTTTTTGGGAAAGTCTTCCTGCCATTTTCTGATTTAATACTTCGCCTTGAGGAGAAAGATATACAACCCAGGCAGAGGGATCCAAACTTTTAATGTAAGAAATTGCTTTATAAAGTGGCTCTGGTTTAAAAACCATACCTTCACCACCACCAAAAGGTTCATCATCAACCACTTTATGTTTATCCTTGGTGAAATCACGAAGATTGTAAAGATTTATTTTTAAAAGCCCCTTACCCAGAGCCTTGCCAAGTAAACCTATTTTTAAAGGAGATTCAAAATATTCAGGAAAAATAGTTATTATATCTATTTGCATAAGATGGTTAATTACACTTTTTGACTTTCTACCAACGCTTTTATATCTTTTACCAGAATAGTTTTAGAATAAAGATCTAATTCCTCTACATATTCTTCTACCAAAGGAATATAAAATTCCTCTCCACTTTCAGTTTTTACAAGAATAAGATCATATTCTCCCATGGGCATTATCTCTTTAATTTTTCCCCAAAGCTTGTTATTTTTATCTTTTACCTCAAAACCAATAATCTGATAATAATAAAATTCGTCTTCTTCTAAACCTGGCAAGTCTTCAAGGTCTATATAAAGAATTTGATTTGTTAAACTTTGAGCTTTTTCAAAATCTATATCTTTGAATTTGATAAGATAAACATTATAGCCAGGACCTTTTCTTATATTTTCAACTTCCAGAAGATTCTCCTTATTTTTGGAAAGATAAAACTTTTTTATATGGAGAAGTATTTCAGAATAAGAAAGCAAGGGAGAGACCTTTAACTCCCCCTTAATTCCATGGGTGGATAGTATTTTAGCAACAGGTATTAACACTATTCAATAATTTCTAATACTACCCTTTTACGGAGCTTGCTTGAAGCAGCTCCGAGAATAGTTCTAATGGCTTTAGCTGTTCTACCTTCTTTTCCAATAATTTTACCAAGATCTTCTTTTGCTACCTTTAATTCAATTACAGAGGTTTGTTCTCCCTCTATCTCGTTAATCTGTACAGCATCGGGATTATCAACCAATACCTTAGCAATGTGTTCCACCAGATCTTTGAGCTTGCTCATTCCTAACCCCCTTTTCCAGCTCTCTTAATTTAAGAATTTAAGCCTTTCTATCCACTTTTATTCCAATCTTTCTTAAAAGCGCTCTAACAGTTTCTGTAGGCTCTGCTCCTTTTTTAAGCCACTTTTTTACTTTTTCTTCATTAACTTTGAATTCAAAAGGTTCTTTTAAAGGATCATAGTAGCCTAAAATTTCCAGAAACTTACCATCTCTCGGTGCACGAGAGTTAGCAGCAACAACCCTATAAAAAGGTCTTTTTTTTCTACCAAACCTCATCAATCTAATTCTGACAGGCACCTATCCTACCCTCCTCTTCTATAAATTTTTAGGCTTCCTTATTTTAACACTTTTTCCTTTTTTGACAATCTCTTATTACATTCCCATAAGCCTTCTTATCATACTCTGAAATCTTCCAGGAGATTTCATCTGTTTAAGAAGTTTTAACATTTCTCCATAGCTTCTCAAAAGTTTGTTAACATCCTGAACAGTTGTTCCACTACCTCTGGCGATTCTTCTTTTTCTGCTGGCATTTATAATTTTTGGATTTCTCCTTTCTTCTTTAGTCATGGAATTTATAATTGCTTCCATCTTTATTAACTCTTTTTCATCAAATTCTATTTCCTTAAGCTTTCTTCCAACTCCCGGCAAAAACTCAAGCATATCTCTGATAGAACCCAACCTTTTCATCTGACGAAGTTGTTCTCTCAAATCTTCCAAATTAAACTCAAGCTTTTTAATCTTTTTCTCGAGTTCTTTAGCCTTTTTTATATCAAATGTTTCTTGAGCTTTTTCTATAAGTGTTAACACATCTCCCATTCCGAGGATTCTTCCAGCAAGTCTCTCTGGATAAAAAACTTCTAAAGCATCAAGCTTTTCTCCAACTCCTAAAAATTTAATAGGACATCCTGTAACCTCTTTTATAGAAAGTGCTGCACCACCTCTTGCATCTCCCTCTATTTTAGTAAGAATTATACCTGTTAAACCAACTTTTTCATTAAAGGTTTTGGCTACATTTACTGAATCCTGTCCCATCATGGCATCAGCAACAAGTAAAACCTCAGAAGGATTAAAAGTCTGCTTTATCTCTATAAGCTCCTGCATTAAGTCTTCATCAATATGAAGCCTTCCTGCAGTATCAATAATAACAATATCTCTTCCATTTTCTTTAGCCATTCCTATAGCATTTTTGACTATTTCTAAGGGTTTTTCCTTTGGCTGTGCTTCGTAAAAAGGAACATCAACTTTTTGAGCCAAAATCTTAAGCTGTTCAATTGCCGCAGGACGATAAATATCTGCAGAAACGAGCAAAGGATGGTGACCTTTCTTTTTCAAAAACCTTGCAAGCTTAGCTGCAGTTGTTGTTTTACCAGAACCCTGAAGACCAGCTAAAAGAATTTTTGCAGGTTTTGCCCCACCAAGATCTAAACCCTTTGCCTCTCCTCCAAGAGTTTTTATCAATTCCTCATATACTATCTTTACTATTTGTTGAAAAGGAGTGAGACTTTCTATAACCTCAGAAGAAAGAGCTCTTTGCTCAACCCGACTTATAAAATCTTTAACTACTTTATAATTTACATCTGCCTCTAAAAGTGCTAAACGAACCTCTCTTAATCCTTTTTTAATATCATCAGAACTAAGTTTTCCCTTTTCTTTAAACTTTTTAAACGCCTCTTCTAATCTGTCACTTAAGTTCTCAAACATAGCTAAAAATTAAAACATTTTTTTATTTTTTACAGGTGTTTCCATCCAACCAAAAAAGAACCGCCTTTCCTAACATAAAAACACTTACATAATCACCCTTTTTCACTGCTAAATTAGCAAGCCTTATAGCATTATATATAGTTTCAGCATCATCTGTAGATATCACGATTATAAGATTCATCATATCCTTCCACAATTTTTAATTTTTAGAATTTTATTTC
>JAGGXL010000079.1 GCA_021163085.1 Thermodesulfobacterium sp.
ACTTCAAGATGGATATCTATTCTATCAAGAACTGGACCAGAGATTTTAGTTCTATATCTTTTAATTTCTTGGAAGGAGCACTGGCAGGGCTTAGTAGGATGTCCGTAGTAGCCACATTTACAGGGATTCATGGCACAAATGAGCATGAACTTTGCTGGATAGGTTACCGTAAAACTTGCTCGGGTAATGGTGACTTTACCATCTTCTAAAGGCTGTCTTAGAGCTTCAATGACATCTTTTCTGAATTCTGGGAATTCGTCTAAAAATAAAACACCATTATGAGCAAGGCTTATCTCCCCAGGTTTAGGATGTGTTCCTCCTCCTATCATTCCTGCTTCTGAAATTCCAAAATGGGGGTTTCTAAAAGGACGAGTTAAAATAAAAGGTTTTTCAGGAGTAAGAAGTCCTGCCACAGAGTAGATTTTTGTAGTTTCTAAAGCTTCTTCATAACTCATGGGAGGAAAAATTGTTGGGATTCTTTGAGCAAGCATTGTTTTTCCTGCTCCTGGGGGACCTATCATCAAAAGGTTATGTCCTCCTGCTGCAGCAATCTCAAAAGCCCTTTTAGCTAACTCCTGTCCTAACACCTCTACAAAATCTTCTTCATATTTAGATTCTACATCCATTAAGGTCTCAATTTTTTCTTGTTGAAGAACGAGGTCTCCTCTTAGATAATCTGTAACTTCTCTTAAATGTTTTACTCCTAAAATTTTAAAATTTTTTACCAAGGAAGCTTCTCTAAGATTTTCATAGGGTATTATTACTTCTTCTAATTTTAATTCTTTTGCTTTGATTATTGCCGGTAGAATACCTTTAGTGCTTTTTACCCTTCCATCTAAGGCAAGTTCTCCTAAGAAAGCTCTTTTAGTTAAATTTTCCCGAGGGACTATTTCCATTCCTGCTAAAAGAGCAACCGCTATGGCAAGATCAAAACCGCTTCCTTCTTTTTTTAAATCTGCTGGAGCAAGATTTACAGTAATTTTTTTATTAGGGAAATGAAAACCCGAATTTTTTAAGGCTGATCTTATACGTTCTCTACTTTCTTTAATAGAGCTGTCTGGCAAACCTACAATAATAATTCCTGGAAGACCTAAACTGAAATCAGCTTCTACTTCTATTGGGAAAGCTTCTATACCCAAAATTGAGAAACTTAGAGTTTTAGAAAGCATATTTTATAAAATTAAAAAATTGCAATAAATAAAAAAGGCCATAAGGTTTAGCACCCTATGGCCTTTTTTGTTAATATTTATTTAAAATTTTTATCCGCCGAGACCAAGAGCAGATAAGAATTTAGGCAAAATAGGATTGGCATAAAGTAAAATTAAAGCAACAACAAGGGCATATATAGTAAGAGCTTCAATAAAAGCCAAACCTAAAATCATAGTAACTGTAAGTCTTCCAGCTATTTCTGGGTTTCTGGCAATACCTTCACAGGCACCACGGGTTGCATGTCCCATTCCAATACCACATCCAAGAGCTCCTAAACCTACTCCAAGTGAAGCTCCAAGTACTATAGCACCAAAAAACCCAAAACCTGTAACCATTTTAGTTGTTTCTGCTGCTAAAGCTACTAAAGGATTAGCAAAAATCAAACTAAATAATACAAGAATTCCTGAAATTACTCCTTTCCTCATACCTCTCCCTCCTTTTTAAAATTTTTATTTAGTTAATACTTTTACCAGAAGAGTTTTTACCCCCCTGGTAATAACTTATTTAATTTAATGATGCTCTTCAACAGCTCCAGCAAAATAAGCTAAACTTAAAGTTATAAAAATAAGCATTTGGACAAAACCTACTAATATTCCAAGAAGCATAATTGGTAAAGGAGCAAAGAATTTTCCAGCAAGCATTGTCAACAATCCAAGAAGTAATTCTTTTGACATAAGATTTCCAAAAAGTCGAACTGAAAGAGAAATAACTCTTCCTATATGACTAAAAATTTCTGTAGGGAGCATCAATGGGATAAGCCAGGGTATAGGACCTAAGAAATCTTTAAAATATTTAATCCCTTTATATCTCAATCCTAATAAATGATAATACACAATAGTTATTAAGGTGAGTCCAAGAGTTACATTAAGATTAGCAGTAGGAGACATAAACCCAGGAATAAGACCTAAAAGGTTACAAAAAAGAATATAAAGAGTAAAAAATACAATTAAAGGATATACTAAAGGAACGATATTAGGTTCATGACCTTCTCCATGAGGAACATTATCCTGTGTAAAATTATAAATAACCTCTAATGTAAATTCCCAAAAATTTTGAAAACCTTTAGGTATAAATTCTTTTTTTCTTGTTCCAATAAAAGCTAATATAATCAAAAGTAAACAAACAAAATAACTATAAACCATATGAGGAGCAAAAACTTTAGCTAAAACTCCATATTCATTTGCGTGTTCATAATAATGCCATCCAGAAGGTATTCCCAACTTATCTAAAATTAAACATAAAAATAAAATAGGATGTTCCATTTTTCCCCCCTTTTTTATATAATTTCTAATTTTTCAAAATGAAGATATTTCAAAGG
>JAGGXL010000066.1 GCA_021163085.1 Thermodesulfobacterium sp.
ATTCTTCTGCTTTTACACCAAGTTTTCTTAATTCTGTAACCATAGCTTTAATACGATCTGTTTCTTTATAACGCAGATGAGGAGCACCTTTAAGAAATGTTTTTCCTTCTGCAACTGCTCCTAAAACACACATAGTTGGGAAAAGATCAGGAGTGTTGTTTAAATCAATTTTAACACCCTTGGGGATACCCTTAAATTCTACACTTACTCCCAATGGATTTAGCGTTTCTATTTTTGCTCCCATTTTTCTTATATATTCCAGAAATTTTACATCTCCTTGCTTTGAAAAGGGATTGTAATTTTCTATAACAACTTTTCCTTTGCCCAAGATAAGAGGCAGTGCTAGAAAATAAGAGGCAGTTGAAGCATCTGCTTCAACCTCATAAGTTGTGGGTTTATAACTTGATTTTGGCACCTCAAAAAAGTTTTTATGAAATTTAACTTCCACTCCAAAATTTCTCATCACATCAAGAGTAAGATTTATATAAGCCTTTGAAACAAGTTCCCCTTCAATAACAAGTTTCAAACCTTTTGGCAAATAAGGTCCTATAAGTAGAAGCGCAGAAATAAACTGACTGCTTACATTTCCGGGAAGAAAAATATCCTTTGAGATAACCTTTGATTCTTTTATTTTTACAGGTAAGAAACCCTCTTTTTCAAGACATTCGATACTTGCAGAAAGTTTTTTTAAACTTTCAATTAAAGGCCCCATTGGTCTTTCATGAAGTCTTGGTTTTCCATAAATTTCCACATAAGAGCCTTTCCCAAGAGAAGCCAGGGCTATAAAAAATCTTGTACCGGTTCCGTTGTTTCCCAAAAATACCCTTTTTCCTGAAAGTAAAGGAGGAAATCTTCCCTCTACTTCCCAAATATTTCCATTCTCTTTTATTTTTATCCCTACATCTTTCAAAGCTGATTTTAACAGAAAGGTGTCTTCACTTTTTAAAGGCTCAATGATTTCGGAAACTCCTTCAGCAAGGGCACTGCATATTAAAGCTCTTTGAGTCAAACTTTTAGAGGTAGGAAGCCTTAGACTGATTTTTTCAAATTTTTCTAAGGATTTTATCTCTTGGACTTTCATTTTAAAATTTCTTTTTCGAGATCTTTGACTTTTTCATATATAGCCTTTTCCATCAGTTTAACAGGTGGCTCAATGCCTGTCCATAGCTTAAATTGTTCCACTCCCTGATAAAGAAGCATCTGCAGTCCATCTATTACCTTACAATATTTCTTAGCAAGAGATAAAAATTTTGTTTCCAAAGGTAAATAAACTATATCCATTGCCACTTTAAAACGAGATATAACGCTTTCTTTAACTGGACTTTCCCAAGATTTCAATCCCACACTGGTTGTTTGAATTATAATATCTCCAGAAGCACTTTTAAGCTCTCCCCAGGGTTTGGCAATTATTCCAAATTTTTTCTCCAGAAGTTTAGCTTTTTCAAAGGTTCGATTATAAACAAACATTCTTCCTGCTCCTCCTTTCATAAGGGCATAAATAACAGCTTTTGAAGCTCCTCCAGCTCCAACAACAACCACCTTTTTATTCTGAATCTCGACTCCATTCTCCTTAAAAGCCTTTAATACACCTATCCAGTCTGTGTTGCATCCCTTTAAAACTCCATTTTCATTTACAATAGTATTTACTGCTCCGATTTTATAAGCAGTTTCATCTATCTTTTCCAGATACTCCATAACTTTTTCTTTATGAGGTATGGTCACAGAAACACCTTTTATATTGAGAGCTCTTATTCCTTCAACAGCCTTTGCCAAATCAGGAGAACTTACCCTGAACGCTCCGTATACCGCTTTTATATTTTTTTCTCTAAATGCTAAATTGTGCATTATTGGGGACAGGGAATGGTTTACAGGGTCTCCGATAATTCCGTAAACTTCATACACGGTTTAACTACTCCACTATTTCCTTAATCGCATTGTAAACTTTTAAGGCAGATTTTATATCTAACTGCCCCGGAGCTACAGCTTCTTTTTTAGAAAGAACCACATAAGTAAAAGGTGAACCACAAAATAGAGAAAGAATCCTGCTGATTCTACCCTTTTCCCCCATTCCAAAAGCTACAAGCTCTATTTTTCTTTCCTTTGCCAAAAAAATAAGCTTAAGAAGCCTGAAAGAGTCTTCCAAACTGTTGCACATACAAACTATTTTGGCTCTTTTCACGCCCCTTTTTTTCATCTCCGAAAGCAATTCAAGCAAATATCTATCAGATGGTAGCTTTTTAAAGTTATGATAAGAAAAAAGGACTTTATTAAAGTTTAATTCTTTAAATTTATGAGAAAATTTTTTGAAAAGCTTCCACTCTATATCAACTAAATAAAATTTTTGTTTTAAAGCCCAGAAGATCCACTCCAATCTAAATTCATCAGAAAAATTTCCAAAACCTCCCTCTTCATGACTCCTAAAAGTAAAAAGGAATTTATAAGGTAATTTAAGAAATGTTTCTAAATGGCAAGTTTCTAAATCTTTAAGTTTGTCAGCTCTTATTTCGAAAAAATCTGTATATTTTGCTCCTCTTTCTATTTTTTTAAAAAGCTTTTTGCAAGTATTTTCTGCTAATGTCAGACAAAACATTAAACAGTAACAGAAGAAAGATAATTAAAAATCATCTGATCGTATTCACTCGTTAACTTAAAAACTTTTCTGGCAAGCTCAATCCTTGTTTTTAAAGTTGTGTTTCCATACTTTTTGATTTCTTCGAGGACTCTGGTGTAATCCTCTGGAGAAACAACAACAGTAACATATTTAAAATTTTTAGCCCCTGCTCTTATTAAAGTTGGTCCTCCGATATCAATATTTTCTACAGCTGTATCAAGATCTGCTCCTTTTTTAACTACTTTTTCAAAGGCATAAAGATTAACAACTATCAAATCTATAGGTTTTATATTATGCTCTTTAACAGTTTTAACATGGTCCTCCTTATCTCTTTTAAACAAAATCCCTCCATGAACCTTGGGATGAAGGGTTTTTACTCTTCCTTCCAGTATTTCTGGAAATCCTGTAATCTCAGAAATCTCAATAACCTTTACTCCTCCCTCTCTCAAGACTCTTGCAGTTCCGCCAGTTGAAATAATTTCTATTCCAAGATTTTCAAGTTCTTTAACAAAGTCAACAATTCCTGTTTTATCTGTAACACTGATTAAAGCTCTTTCTATTTTGTCCATTTTATTCTCCCTTTGAAAGCCCTATTTCCTCATCAGTAAGATAACAAGCTGGATCAGGAGCCCATATATCTCCTGTCACAGCTTCAGCTCTTGCTCTAAAATTTCCTGCACAAAGGTCTAAAAATTTACACTTAGCACATCTTCCTTTAACATATTTTTTCTTTTCTTTTAATTTTGCCATCAAAGGATTTGAAGTATCCATCCATATTTCACTAAAAGGCCTTTCTCTCACATTTCCAAAATTATGGGTTCTCCAGAATTGATCTGCATAAACAACTCCATCCCAGGAAACACATCCAATTCCAACTCCACTGTTATTTCCTCCGTTTATCTTAAGAAGTTGATATACTTCTTCTGCCTTGGGATGGTTCTTCCTTTTCATTCTTAAGTATAAGTAGGGACCATCTGCATGATTATCAACTGTCAAAACCTCTGCTTTTAAACCTTTTTCATGCAATTCTTTCGTTTTATCAATAATATAGTCTACCCAGTAACGAGTTTCTTCATGACTGAGATCTTGTTCTATAAGTTTTGATCCCCTTCCTGAATAAACAAGATGGTAAAAACAGATTCTTGGAATTTTCAATTCTTCAACCAAGCCAAAAATTTTAGGAATTTCCTTAGCATTAAGCTTACTTATAGTAAATCTTAAACCCACTTTAAGATTTACTTTTTTGCAAGCCTCAATAGCTGAAATTGCCTTTTTAAAAGCTCCCTTAACACCTCTAAATTTATCATGCACTTCTTCCAACCCATCAAGACTTATTCCTACATAAGAAACTCCCAATTTTTTTAGTTCTTTAGCCAGAGAATCATCGATGAGAATTCCATTAGTAGAAATAACTGTTCTTAATCCAGAGTTTACTGCTTTGTGAATAAGGTCAAGAATGTCTTTTCTTACTAAAGGCTCCCCACCAGAAAAAAGAATTACAGGGCAACCAAACTTTGCAAGATCTTCAAGGAGTTTGAACCCTTCTTCAGTAGTTAGCTCATCAGGTGCCGGGTTATTGTCAGCTTTGGCATAACAGTGAATGCATCTCAAATTACAGGCTTTGGTAGTATTCCATACAACCACCGGTCTTTTGTCCATAGCAGATGTTTTCCCGTATCTTATGTGGTCAAGAGACTCTGTAGCACCACAATAAAGTTTAGATATACTTATCATTTTTTTACTTTACCCCCTTCAACCATTTTTCTAATTTTTCAACTATTTTTTCTTCTTCCAAAGGACAGATAATTATGTCATCTACTCCGCAGTCTTTGGCTTTTATTTCTTCTTCTTTGTATTCATATTTACAAACAGCTAAAATCGGAATATTCTTTGTTTTATCATCAGATTTCAAAAGTAGTGTAACTGCAAATCCATCAAGAAGTGGCAGATCCTTTTCAAGAATAATAAGCTCAGGAGGATCTTTTTTAGCTAATTCCAACAAAGTCTCTCCGTCTCCAATAAATTTATATTTAATTTTGTGATTTTCCAAAATTTTAGCTAACTTATTAAATAAACTTTCTGAAAGAGCTATATATATCATTTTTCTTTCAAGCTGAAAGATACTCTTTTATAAATCTTTCTGGATTTTTAAATGCTAAAGAATTGATATAAATAGTCTCTTTCTCCTGTATATCTTTTAAGTAATTTAAACTATATTCTAATTTTGACATAACTTTTTCACAATAGGTAAAAACTCCCCAATTTTTATTAATCGCAACCTCCAATATATCATCTACAGCGTCACCAGTAAAGGCTATTTTAATAAATTTTTTTCTTTCAAAAGCAGATTCATAACTTTTTATCTGCTTCCAGATATAGAAAATTTCTTCAACAGCTTGATTTAATTCTATATCTTTTTTTTTATAAAGTTTAAATATCATTTCAAATCTTTTAGGTGTAATTTTAAATTTGTCTTCTTTAAAAAAATTTTTTCTATTTAAATATTTCTCTGTTCTCTTTTTCTCATCCTCCAGAGCTCTAAGGTAATTTTCTTTCCATCTGGAGTTGTTGGGAGATTCAGTCATAGCTGATAGAACTCCATAAGGATTCTCAACAATCTCTTTGGTGACTCCTAAAAAGTTAAGAGATAAAGATGGTAAAGCCCTTTCATATGGAATAAGGATTCTTTCTAAAATGCGACCTAAAGCACGAGCACCTGTACTTTCTTCGTAAGCTATTTCGGCTATTCTTCTCAGTGCATCTTCTGTAAAAGCAATGTTTATATTATAAACTTTAAAATCCCTTTTTTTGTTTATTACTATGGGATCATTGGGATTAGCAAGAATCTCATACAAATCGTCTTTACTTAAAGGTTCAAATACCACAATAACTGGAAATCTTCCTACAAACTCACGTTCAAACCCATAATTTACTAAATCCTCAGGAGTAACAAACTTAAAATAATTAATTTTTTCCTCACTTTTACTCTCTATCTCAGAAATAAAACCCAGGCCCTGCTTTTTCATCCTCTTTTTAATAATATCTTCTAATCCTTGAAATGCTCCACTTACAATAAAAAGCACATATTTGGTATTAAGAGTAAGCCTTTTCCTTTTGTGTTTTCCTTGCATCTCTGAAAACTCAAAAAAGCTACAATTTTCGTGAGGTATTTTAATCTCCACCTCAGTTTCTTCCAAAGGTTTTAATAAAGCTCTTTGGACACCGGTTCTTGAAATATCAGGACCGATAGTTTCTGCAGGGGAAGCAATTTTATCAATTTCATCCAAAAATACTATTCCAAATTGAGCCTTCTCTAAATCTCCATTAGATTCCCAATACAAATCTCTTATTAAATCCTCTATATCTCCCCCTACATATCCGGTTTCACTAAATTTTGTAGCATCACCTTTAACAAAAGGAACCCCAATTTTTTTAGCGATAAGCTTTATCATATAAGTTTTACCAACACCTGTAGGTCCTATAATAAATATATTATTTTTTATAAACTCTGTTTTGTCTTCTCTACCATATCTAAAAAGGAATTTTCTGATTTTATGAAAGTGTGTGCAGATTTTAGTTGCTATAACAGCTTTAGCTTCTTTCTGACCAACGATATATTCATCTAAATAAGCTTCAAGTTCCGTAGGTTTAAAATTGAATTCATAAAAGGGCTTGTAACCTTTTGAAGGGCTAATCCTTTCTATTTTATACCTGGGTGTTTTTAACATAAACAAAAATTAATATACGTCTTTTTTCAAAAAAGTAAATATCTACAACAAATCTTCTGGATCAATGTCAACAATCAATTTAAATCCCGACACTTTAAATTTTTTTAAAAATTTAAATAATACATTGTTTATTGTCTTGTAATTTTTGGTTTTTAAAATAATATGCCACCTGTAAAAACCCTTTAACTTTCTAAAAGGACAGGGAGCGGGTCCCAATATTTCAACATTCTTTATATTAAATTGCGAAAAAAACTCTTCTAAATTTTTTTTTGCTTCCACACATTTTTCTTTTACTTTATTTTCTTTTATCCCCTCAATCCTTATTACTGCAAGTCTCACAAAAGGTGGAAAAAGAAATTTTTCTCTAAGTTTTATCTCCTCTTCATAAAATTTTTCATAGTTTTGCTCCAGAGCACATTCTATAGCATAATAATCTCTTATAGCACTCTGAAAAATTACCTTTCCTTTTTCTTTTTTTCTACCTGCTCTTCCTGAAGCCTGAATCAGTAATTGAAAGATCCTTTCTCCAGCTTTGTAATGAGGCAGAAATAAACCCTCTTCTGCTCTTAAAATGCCTACTAAATTTACCTCGGGGAAATTGTGTCCATGAACACCCATTTGAGTTCCTACTATTATTTTAGGCTCTGGTTTATAAATTCTCTCCAGAACCTGTAAAAGTTTTTTTTCAGTATTTACAGCATCTCTATCCAGCCTTATAACTTCTATTCCCGAAAAAATTTTTTTTATCTCTTCTTCTACTTTTTCAGTTCCTGCTCTTCTGAATTTCCTTTTAAATCCTTTACATCGAGGACAGAGAGTTAAAGCATTTACTTCAAAATTGCAATAGTGACATAAAAGCAGTTTTTCTTCTTTATGATAGGTAAGAGGAATTCCGCAATTTGGACAACTCCAGATATAATGGCACTCTTCACATTCAACAAGAGGCGCATACCCTCTTCTGTTTAGATAGAGAAATACCGATTTGCCCCTTCTGAACTCTTCTTCAATTTCTTTTTTTAGCTCATCTGATATAAGCAAAAACTTTTTGTTTTCAATAAACTTTATTTCCGGTAAACTGGCAAAAGGTCTTTCTTTCAACATAAAGAGATGATATTTACCTTTCTTAGCAAAATAAAAACTTTTAATGCTTGGAGTAGCAGAACCAAGAATTATAGGAATATTTTCCATTTTTCCTCTAATAAGTGCCAAGTCTCTGGCATGATATTTACATGCTAAATTTTCTTCTTTATAAGAAGGGTCATGCTCTTCATCCACAATGATAAGCCCTAAATTATTTACAGGAGCAAAGATGGCAGATCTTGTTCCTATTACTATATCTACTTCCTCTTTTAATATCCTCATCCATTCTCCGAGTCTCTCAGAGGGAGAAAGACCACTATGAAGAAGAGCAATTTTATTTTTAAAGTAATTCAAAAGTAATATTTCCATGTAGGTGGTTAAAGCTATTTCAGGAACTAAAACCAGGACTTTTTTCTTATTTTTCAAAACCTCCCTGATCATTTCTATGTAAATTAAGGATTTCCCACTTCCTGTAACTCCATAAAGAAGGATAGGTTTAAATCCACCCTGATAAAAAAGTTCTTTAATCTTTTCAAAAATATCTTTTTGTGATGGAGTTAACTGATATTTCTCTGGGACTTCTAAAGAAACCATAATTTTTCTGATTTTAGGATATTCAATTCTCTCCAATACACCTTTTTCTATTAATCTTTTTATCTCTTTAGAAGAAAATCTATTTTTCAAAATCTTTTCGGGAACCTCTATATTTTCTTCAAGATACTTAACAATTTCCCTTTCCAAAAGCTTTTCATCAAGTTTTAAATTACTTTTAATCCTTATAAAAGTTTCTATAGGAATTTTAGCTTCAGGAAATTCCGATTTAACAATGACCCATTCTTTTTCTTTAAACTTGCTAATCTGTTTTATAGTAAAACCTGTTTTTCTTAAAAAATATTTTAAGTCATATCCTTTCTTTTTTATTAGAGAAAACTCTTCAGGCAAATAACCTTCTTTAACAGCCTCTTTCCCTTTTTCAGTAAGATAAATCCTTTTTTTAGGTAAAGAAAAAACTCCAGGGGGTAAAGCAATTTTATAAACTAATCCCAGAGAAGTAATGTAATACTGAGATACCCATTCTAAAAAAGAAAAAAGATTAGGAGAGATTAATGGTGAATTATCTAAGGTTTCCTCTATCCATTTATACTCTATCTCAGGAGAAAGATCTTTTTCGGTAACTTCAAAACAGTCTTTTACTATACCGATTAAACGGTAGTTTTTAAAAGGAACAAGAACTCTTATTCCGGGTATAACAAAGTGTTTGCTAAGGTAAGAGAAGCTTTGATAAAGTGGGAGAGGTAGAACAACATCAACTAAATACATTTAACAAATTTTTCTTTCATTTACAAAGCTAATTAAAACCTCTTTTAAAGCAGGATTTTTTATAGCGTAATGTAGAACTGTTTTAAAAAAACCTTCTTTATTCCCTGTATCAAACCTTTCCCCCTCAAATAGATATCCATAGACTTCATAACCATTATCTATCATTAACTGAATAGCATCAGTCAATTGGTATTCTCCCTGAACTTTGGGGATTTTTTTCAGAAATTCAAAAATAACAGGAGAAAAAATATATCTTCCTATAATAGCTAAATTGGAAGGTGCCTCTTCTGGAGATGGTTTTTCCACCACCTTCTTTATTTTTATTAAATTATTTCCTACTCTCTCTCCATCAATAACTCCATACCTATGAATATCCTTTTTTGGAACCTCCTCAACTGCAATGATACTGTGATTTTGAGTTTGATTTGAAAGAAGATTGTAAACATCGATCATTTGTTTTAAACAGGGGGTTTCTGCATCAACAAGATCATCTCCTAAAACAACTGCAAAAGGCTCATTTTCTACAGCTCTTTCAGCCATAAGTATAGCATGACCGAGTCCCTCAGGAACTTTTTGACGCACTTCTATTAAATGCTTTATTTTTTCTTCTACTTCTTCTACCTTTTTGAGAAGCTCTAATTTATTCCTTTCTTTCAAAAAACTTCTTAAACTCAAATTTGTATCAAAGTAGTCAATAATTCCTCCCTTTCCTTGAGAAATAATAAATATAAGAGTATTTATTTCTGAAAATATAATCTCATCAACTACATATTCAATAGTAGGTCTATCAATTATATTGAGAAGCTCCTTTGGTACAACTTTGGTAATGGGAAGCATCCTTGTGCCAAGTCCAGCAACAGGGATTACTGCTTTCCTTACCATAAAAAAACCTCCTCTATGTATAACTTAAAAATCTTCTTTTAATTTTTCGTAAGATGATTTGAAATCTTTATATAAACTGGACCAATATTGAGATGCTTTTTGATATACTCTTTTAAAATCAGAAATATGGTCTTCAGAAATAACTAAGTTAGCACTTAATAAAAATGTTTCCTTAGGATCAAGTGTTTTTGTTTTAGGTAGTATGTAAATTAAAAATATTTCTCTTCTTTTTTCAACAGGAAGTTTTTCATTTAAAAATTCTCCCAACTCCTTTATTTCTTCTAATTTTTTTGCTCCTATAATTACCATACTTACTGGGGCTATTTTACACCAATAAATAAGATCCTCGAGATTTTTTATTTCTTTGATTTCAAAATTTTCATACAAATGTTTCTTAATTATATCAAAGTTCGAATCCAAATTACAATAAATCAAGCAAAGAGGCTTCTCTATAAGATAATCTTGATATTCCGCTTTTTTCATTTAACTCCCTTTTCGCCCAGTTCCAAAAAGGGCATCGGTTCTTCTTTGCTTTTTTGCTTCTTTATTAAATCTATCTCCCTGTCTACTCTGTCCCTTCTGAGAGCATGAGCAATAGCTATATCTTCTTCTATAAGTCCTTTTTTATAAAGATCTATCAGATCCTGATCAAAAGTTCTCATTCCAAAAGGACTACCCTGAGTCATTACATTATAAAAAGTTCTTTCTTCATTTTCTCCACTCATAATTATTTCTCTGGCTCTTAAGTTATTATATAAAATATCAAAAATAGGTATTCTCCCGCCACCAATCTTGGGAAGCAATTTTTGCCCTATAATCCATCTTAAAGAACCTGCTAATCTGTGTCTTATAGTTCTTTCTTCCTCAGAGTGATAAAAACCTATAATTCTGTTAACTGTATGTGATGCTCCTATGGTATGAAGGGTTGAAAAAACCAAATGCCCAGTCTCCGCTGCAGTTAAAGCTATATCCATAGTTTCTCTATCACGGATTTCACCAACCAGTATAACATGAGGAGCTTCTCTCAATGCTGCTCTTAAACCTTCTGCAAAAGAACTAAAATCTGTTCCGAGTTCTCTTTGATTAATAGTTGCTTTTATTGGTTTATGAATATATTCAATCGGATCTTCTAAGGTAATTATATGAACATGTTCGTTTTTATTTATTTCATTAAGTATAGCAGCCAGTGTTGTAGTTTTACCCTGTCCTGTAGCACCTGTCACAAGAACTATTCCATATTTTTCCTGAGCAATTTTATAAAACACCTCAGGTAGTCCTAATTCTTCTATAGATCTGACTCTGCTTTCCAGTTTTCTCATTACAATATTATAAGTTCTCTGACGAGAAAATATGTTAACCCTAAATCTTGTTTCATCATCTAAAAAATATGAAAGATCGGCATACCCATCTTTTAAAAGTTTTTTAAAGAGATGAGGTCTATCTTTGAGAATACTAAATGCTATGATCTCGGTCTGAAAGGGAGAAAGCTTTTCAACAGGAAAATCTTCTAAATAAACTGATTTTATTCTTCCATATACCATTATCTGAAAAGGATAACCGGAAAGAATGAGTATATCAGAAATTCCCTCCTCCAGATGCGCCAGCTTGTAAATCAAGTCTTCTATTTCGATTTCAGTAAGCATATTTTATCCCGGTATCTCAGTAAAATCAACAACTTCTTTATTTTGAACAAATGGTAAAAATCTACTTTTATCTATAGCCTTAATAAAAGCTTCCTCAGGACTTATCCATCTATTGTTTAAATAGTTCATAATACAATCATCAAGTGACATCATTCCAAATTTTTTACCTGTCTGAATAAGAGAAGGAATTTGATGAACTTTATTTTCTCTTATAAGATTTCTTATAGCAGGAGTAGCGATCATTATTTCAGTTGCAACTATTCTTCCTACCTTGTCAATTCTTTTAAACATAGTTTGAGAAATAACCGCCCTTAAAGCTTCAGATAAAGAAACTCTTATCTGATCTCTCTCCTGAGGAGGAAAAGCATCTATTATTCTGCTTATAGTTTGAGCAGCACCAATAGTATGAAGAGTGGAAAACACCAGATGCCCGGTAAGAGCTGCTTCAATAGTAAGTGCTATAGTTTCCAAATCACGCATTTCACCTACTAAGATTATATCCGGATCTTCTCTTAAAGCCGCTCTTAAAGCTTTGGCAAAACTCTTTGTATGAACTCCTATTTCTCTCTGATTAATTAAGCAATTTCTAGGTTCATGTACAAATTCAATAGGATCTTCAATAGTGATAATATGATCATAACGCATTCTATTGGCATAATCTATAATAGCTGCGAGTGTAGTAGATTTACCAGATCCTGTAGGACCAGTAACCAAAACAAGCCCTCTGGGAAGCAGTGCAAGTTTATTTAAAAGTTGAGGAAGCCCTAACTCTTCTACAGTTTTTATTTTGTTAGGAATAAGTCTAAAAGCTGCTGCAATACCCCTTCTCTGCCGAAAATAGTTTACTCTAAACCTTGCAAGCCCAAAAATTTCATATCCGAAATCAACTTCTCCTTCTTCTTCAAATTTCTTTAAAATTTCTTCTGGAGCTATTTCATAAAGCATTTCTCTTAATTCATCTTCTTCCAATACTTTGTATTTTACTCTTTGAAGTTCTCCATGAATTCTCAAAAGTGGAGGATTACCTGCTGAAAGATGAAGGTCAGAAGCCTGAGTCTCAACCATTAGTTTGAAAAAAGGATCAAGTTTAGCCATATTTTAAAATTTATAGTAAAATTCTCATAAAAGTCAATATTGTAAAATTATGGAAAAAGATTTTACAAAGTTTTTTCCACACCACTTTCTACATGAACTTCCATAGCTTTTGTAATACAAACAGCAACACAGAATTCACAAGCTGTGCATTTTTGAGGATCAAAAATAACTTTAAAAGACTCTCTATCTACATAAAGAGCATGGGTAGGACATACTGCTGTGCAGTTTCCACAATGAATACAGTTTTCTTCATTCTTAATTATTTGCTGCTCTAAGGGTTTTACTTCAACACCTATTTTTTTCAAATACTCCAAACCCTTTTTAACCTTTTCTGGTGTTCCCTCTAACTCCATTACCATAATTCCTTCTTTACCAGGAGTTATAGTTGCTTTTAAAATATTAAAAATTAATCCATACTCCTTAACTAAATTGTAAACTATGGGTTTATCTACAACTTCCGAAGGGAATTTTAAATATAGTCCCTTTTTATATACCATTCTAAAACCTCCTTATTTTCAGTTTTTAACATTAAGAAATGCTTCACAATATTCTAATCCTCTTTTAGCCATATTCAATTCCGGGTCGATTTCGAGAGCTTTTTTAAAGTAAACTTGGGCAACAGGTAAATAATTGAGAGCTTTTAAACAGTACCCTATATTAGCATAATCAATAGCTGAAGCTGGATTTAGATCTATCGCCCTCGAAAATGCTTCCATAGCTTTTAAATAGTCTCCAAGTTTATAATAAGCCCTTCCTATAATATTGTAAAGCTCTGGAACTTCATTTATCTCTAAAGCCATTTCCACTATACTTATTACCTTTTCATATTCTCCCTTTATAAAATAGGTATCTGCAAGATGAGAAAATATCGCTATTCTATCTCCATCTGGCGGAGAAAACTGCAACGCCTTTTCATAGCAACCAATGGCATCTTCTTCTTTGCCCATAGCTTTGTAAATATTTCCCAAATACGCCCATAGATAATACCTGCCTTTTATCTCCTTTATAAGCTCCTCCAAGAAAGACCTCATTTTTTCTTTTGACAAATATAGATTTGCAGTTCGTATCATCTGATAAAGATAAGAAATACGGGTCCTTTTTCTAAAAAGGATACCGGGAATAATAGCATAAACAGCGGGAATATTAAGCTGAGGATGGGTAATATCCACCAAATAAACTTCATATCCAAACTCTTTTAATTTTCGAGACAGGTTAACCAATTCTTCTACATGGTCTTCGGAATACATATTGGGAAGCTCCTCAAGGTTGACTTCGTAAGAATACTCAATCACATTTTTAGCTTCTTCTAAGTTACGAAATTTAGGTAGTCCACTTTCTACATATTTTCCTTCTGTATCAAAGTCTCCCGCAAGCTGAGCTACCTCAGTTAAAGCTCTTGTTAATGCCCTTTCAGGAGAAGTTGCAGTTCCTGCTGCATATACTATTTCGCTTCTTTCAGGATATGTAGAAGGATCCATAGCCATTACCGCTACTGTAGGAACTGACATACCAAAAGTCATATCTCTTATCCATAATTTTATATTAAGCCTCTCATAACATTTCAACAAATTTTCCGCTTCGCCTTTAATAGATTCTCTTCTAATAGCAGGCATAAGGGTGTTCTTTCTTATTGATAAAGCATTGGTATGTCTTTCTATTAACTCACATATAGCTTGCACAGAAGCCTCTGGATATGTATTTCCCCCTGCAGAACCATTGTATTCGTAAAGAAGCCAGAACCAATGGAAAGGAACAAGTTTTTCTTTTCCTGTTCTTGGCTCATAAGCTCTAATAAAATAAAAAGGAAGCTTTTTTAAATACTTAATAGCTATTTTCTTTACCTCCTCAGATTCCTCATCTTCTACTGAGTTCAAAAATATCTCAAAAGGAATAGCGTGTTCTTCCAACTCTTCAAAAGTGCTCACAATACCATTTTTCTTAATTTCTTTATAAAAAGAAAATAGAGAAAATCTTTCCACTAACTCCATAAGAGCACTTGCTTGAGAAAGTAGTTCAGTGCTTCCTTTACCCATCTGTTTAAAATTCCCTGTAATTTTCTGTCCATCTACATCATAAAGGCTTAAATAAACAGGTATTCCCAATCTTCCTTTATCAATTTTTTTAAGTCCTTTGTAAATCTTCATCCCAGCAGATTTAAGTCTTTCTTCTATTTCCTTTACCGTTTCTTCAGGAAACTTGGCTTTATCTGCTATAACCTTTCTTGAACTACTTAAAAATTTTTTAGACAACCCCTCCATATCTCCCTCTCAAAGGATTTAATTTTGAGAAAATGTATAGTATAATTTTAAATTAATTTTCTAAAATATTATATCTTGATTTTAAAAAATGAAAATAGGGATTGCCTTAAGTGGTGGGATAGATAGTGCAATTGCCGCTTATAAGTTAAAAGAAGAAGGACATCAAATTATAGGAATAACTTTTGAACTATTTCACTCCCAAAAAAAAACAATTGACCAAGCAAAATATATTGCTTCCTTATTAAACCTCCCTCATCACATTTTAGACCTAAAAAAAACTTTTGAAAAAGAAATTATCTCTTATTTTGTAAATTCATATGCTAAGGGTACTACTCCCAATCCATGTGCCTGGTGTAATAAAAAAATAAAATTTGGGAAAGTTTTGGAGTTTGCCATAAAAAATCTTAAAGTAGAAAAATTTGCTACAGGACATTATGTAAAAACAGAAAAATATAAAGGAAGGATTCTTCTCCAAAAAGCAAAGTATAAAAGTAAAGATCAATCTTATTTTTTAGCTTTGATAGATTCTGAAATAATTCCCTTTTTACTTTTCCCCTTGGGTGATTTCACCAAAAAGGATGTTAATGCTTTGGGAAAAAAGTTGTTTCGCTTTGTGAACTATAAAGAATCACAGGATATTTGTTTTTTAAAAAATAAATCTTTAAAAAATTTTCTCTCTACTTATCTTCCGGAAAAAAAGGGAGTGGTTGTTTATAAAAATAAAGTAGTAGGAACTCATCCCGGGATCCAATGGTTTACTGTGGGGCAAAGAAAAGGGCTTGGCATTCCACTTGGAAAACCTTTGTATATTGTTGAACTGGATTTTAAAGAAAATAAAATCATTTTAGGTGAAGAAAAAGATCTTTTCTCTAAGGGACTTGTTCTGGAAAATTTAAATTTTCATCTTCCTCTAAATCTGTGGACTAACCCATCTGCTCAAATAAGGTATAAATCTTCTATAAATAAAGTTAAAGACATAGTTAAAGTTAATGGAGAATATAAAGTTTTATTTGAAACCCCTGTAAAAGGTGTAACTCCTGGACAGATATGTGCCTTTTACGAAGGTAAATTTTTACTGGGAGGAGGGGTAATAAAAAAGCCAATAAAGTAAAGACTTTATAAAAGCTAAGGTTGACAGAATTTAGAAAAAATTGTAAGATTTTTATTTTAAAAAAGAGGAGACGCTATGGAATTTGAAGCAATTATTGGATTAGAAGTTCATGCTCAACTAAGTACTCAAACTAAAATGTTTTGCTCCTGTTCCACTAAATTTGGTAATCCTCCTAATACACAGGTGTGTCCAGTTTGTACAGGGCTCCCTGGTGTGCTTCCTGTCATAAATAAAAAGGCAGTAGAATATGCTCTAAAGCTTGCTTTGGCACTAAACTGTAAGATAAATTTAAATTCTATAATGGCTCGTAAAACTTATTTTTATCCCGACCTTCCTAAAAACTATCAAATTTCCCAATATGAAATACCTATTGCAGAGGGAGGAGCCATTGAAATAGAAGTAAACGGTAAAAAGAAGAAAATCAATTTAGTAAGAATTCATATGGAAGAAGACGCAGGAAAATTAATACATGACGAAAAAAAACCTTACTCTTATGTGGATTTCAATAGGGCCGGAGTGCCTCTTCTTGAAATTGTAAGCACTCCAGAAATCTCTTCACCAGAAGAAGCAGTAGTTTATTTAAAAACCTTAAGAAGAATTTTAAGATATCTTGGAATATGTGACGGAAACATGGAAGAAGGAAGTTTAAGATGCGATGCCAATGTTTCAGTAAGACCTAAGGGAAGCACTAAATTTGGAACCAAGGTTGAACTTAAAAATATGAACTCTTTCAAACATGTAGAAAGGGCTTTAAGTTACGAAATAAAAAGGCAAACAGGTCTTCTTTTGGAAGGTAAAAGAATTGTTCAGGAAACGAGACTTTACGATGAAGCTACTCAAACTACTCGTCCCATGAGAGGAAAAGAGGAAGCTCATGATTATTGCTATTTCCCTGATCCAGACCTTATAGAAATTCAAGTAGAAAAGGATTTTCTTGAAAAAATTAAAAATGGATTGCCAGAATTACCCGCGGAGAAAAAAGAAAGATTTTTAAAAACCTATAATTTAACACCTTATGAAGTTGACATTCTCATTGAGGAAAAGAACTTGGCTGATTTTTTTGAAAAAACAGTAAAAATTTATCCCAACCCTAAGGCAATATCCAATTTTATGTTAACAGAAGTTCTTAGATACTTAAATCGTGATGGAAAAGACATTAGTGAGACCAGTTTAACACCAGAAAATCTGGCTCAACTTCTTGAACTGGTTGAAAAAGGAATAATTTCTATAACTATTGCAAAACAAATATTTCCTGAGGTGTACGAAAAAGGTTATGAACCAAAAAGAATTGTAGAAGAAAGGGGGCTTGTGCAAGAAAGCTCTGAAGATAAGTTAAAATCTGTTTGTGAAGAAGTTTTAGCAGAAAATCCCAAAGAGGTAGAAAAATATAAAGCCGGTAAAAAAGGAGTTATAGGATTTTTTGTTGGCCAGGTTTTGAAAAAAACGCAGGGAAAAGCAAACCCCAAAGTGGTAAATAAAATTTTAACCGAACTTTTAGAAAAATGAAATTCTCTTTTTTAAAAGGCCAAACTATAAAAGAACCTACCCAAGCTGACCTGATTAAAACCTGGTTCTGGACTGAAAAAGGTCTTTATTTACTTGACCAGAGAAAACTACCTTTAAAAGAAAAATATATTTTCTGTGACAGTCTTTCCAAAATAAGAAATGCTATCAAAGAGATGGTAATAAGAGGTGCACCTGCAATAGGTATTTGTGCTGCAATAGGATTTGTTATAGAGTTTAAAAGATTTCTATCCTCTTTAAAAGGTGATGAAATTTTAATTGACAAGGTTAAAAAGGTGCTTGGTAAAATTAGCAATCTTTTAACTACTGCTCGTCCCACAGCAATAAATCTTTCCTGGGCTGTTTCAAGAATGAGAAAAATTTCTCTTGAATTTCTCAAAAATTTTGAAGAAAAAATAAGTAAAAAAGAAATTCTACAACTTTACGAAATACTTGAAAAAGAAGCTTTTAAAATCTGGGAAGAAGATATAGAAGCAAATTTAGCTATAGCTGAAAATGGGGAAAATATTCTCTCAGAAGGAGGAATTCTTACTCACTGTAATACTGGTGCTTTAGCAACTGGTGGATATGGAACTGCATTGGGTGTTATAAGAAAGCTTTACGAAAAAAACAAAAAAATTAAGATATTTGTAGATGAAACCCGTCCTTTTTTACAAGGAGCTAGACTCACTGCATGGGAACTTTACAAATTGAAAATACCTTATATTCTGATTACTGATAACACCTCAGGTTTTTTAATGAAAAGAAAAGAAATCTCTGCAGTTATAGTAGGTGCAGATAGAATTGTAAAAAATGGAGATACTGCTAATAAAATAGGCACTTATTCCTTAGCAGTTTTAGCAAATTATCACAACATACCCTTTTTTGTAGCTGCTCCTTCTTCTACTTTTGATTTGGACACAGAAAATGGTGAAAAAATTCCCATAGAGATCCGTTCTCCCGAAGAAGTTTTAACATGTTATAAAAGTAAAATTGCTCCTCCCAGATCTAAAACTTATAATTTAGCTTTTGATGTGACTCCTGGTAATTTGATTTCTGCTATTATAACAGAAAAAGGGGTTATTTATCCTCCTTATGAGATAAATATTTCTAAAATTATAAAAAATTTTTAAAATTAGCTGATGAAAATTAAAGATATACCGGAAAACACCTTAGAACGACTCATAATTTACCTCAAAGTCCTTGAAGCTCTTGAAAAAAAGAATATAAATTTTATAAGCTCTGAGGATCTGGCTAAAAGTTGCGGAGTAAATTCTGCTCAATTAAGAAAAGATCTAAGTTTTGTAGGTTCCTTAGGTACTAAAGGTGTAGGATATAGTGTTAAAAGTTTAAAATACAGTCTTAAAAATTTTTTGGGAAGGGCTCAGGAATGGAACTTAATCTTGGGAGGTATAAATCCCTTAGGAATTTTTCTTTTACAAGATAAAAACTTGCAAAAAGAAGGATTTTATTTTTTAGCTGCCTTTGACACAAAAGAAGAAAATATTGGTAAGATATATAATGGAATATCTGTTTATAATTTGGATCAACTTCCATATGTACTCAATGTTATCAAAGTCGATATAGGTGTAATAGCTGCAGAAGAGGATCCAGAAATATTTTTAAACGTATTTATAGAACAAGGTATAAAAGCTATTTTAAATCTGACCAAAGTGCCCTTTTTTGTGAAAAATCCCGAAATTAAAATTGAAAACTTTGATTTCTCTATGGCACTAACAAAACTATCTTATTTCTTAAAGGAGTAAATATGAAAATAAAAGTTTGGAGAAAAGATCCCAGAGCTAAATTATTAAAAAAAAGCACTGAGGGATCAGTAGGATATGATCTTTTTGCTTTAGAAGAAGTTTCAATAGAACCTAATCAGTTTGCTCTTATAAGAACAGGGTTGGTTATACAAACAGAGCCTCCTTATGCTCTTTTTATTTTTCCCAGATCCTCTCTTTTTAAAAATAAAAGCTTGATATTACCTAATTCTGCAGGAATTATAGATTTTGATTACTGCGGAGAGGATGACGAAATCAAAATCCCTGTGGTAAATCTGGGAAAAGAAAAAGTTGTCATAAAAGCCCACGAAAAAATTGCTCAGGCTGTATTTATTAAAGTTGGCAATCCAGAAATCGAAGAAATACACGAACCTCCTAAAGCTTCTTCCAGAGGCGGGTTTGGCTCTACCGGTGGTTATTTATGAATTTATCTCTACTAAGAGCTATACAAAAGAAATTAATTTTTCTTGTATATAAAAATTTTGAAAAATCTTTACTATCTCATTTTATCTTTTTCAGTTATTTAGGTGCAAGGATTTGCTATGCCAAAACTCATCCTTTGGCCCTTTTTTTTGAAGAAAAATTTAAAAATTTTGAAAAATTCAAAAATTTTTTGTTAAATCTCAAAAAAGCAAAGCACTACAGTATATTTTCTCATACTCCTATCTTTTTAAATACGCAAAGTCTTTCTGAAAAAGAGAAAAGCTTACTTGCTCAAAACTTTTTCAAAATTTTCTGGGATAATGAAAATGGCTATGCCCTTTTTAATTTAAGACATTTAGCAGAAAACTTAGAAGATGAAAAATTTGAAAAACTTATTGATATTAACCCTGATCTTTCCTCCATAAATATCAAAATTTTTAAAAATTTTCAGCCTTTTTATGAAGGATCTTTTTATAACCTTCCTGAGGAAATATTTAAAGAAAATAATAATATCTGGGCTATACCAGAGGTAATTGTTATAGAAGTTAAAATCAATCATCCCTTTAACTGGATAGGAGTAATTGCACATAATTTTTCTCGTATTTTTTCTCATCAATTTGTAAGACACACATGGTTAAACTTTAATCAAAGATCTCACAGATATACACATATCGATAAATTTGTAATCCCTTCTACATTTGATGAAAAGTGCAAAGATGTTTACGAAAAATTTATTAAATTAAGTTTAGAAACTTACAAAAATTTATCAAAAAGCATAAAAAAAGAGGACACAAGATTTATAATTCCTCAGGGAGTAGCAACTTCAATTCTTGCTACTGCTCCACTTTTTGTCTGGGAAGATTTTATTAACAAGAGAGCAATACCTCAGGCTCAAGAAGAAATAAGGAAGTTGGCTTGTTTACTTAAAGAAATTTTGTTTTAAAATTTTATATTAGATTATCATTGAGATTGAGCCTGTAGCTCAGTGGAAAGAGCACCAGCCTCCGGAGCTGGGTGTCGGGGGTTCAAATCCCCCCAGGCTCGTTTATTTATGTAAATTACATTAAAAAACGCAACAAAACACAATTAAATGCAACATCACAAAAAATAATGCAACAAACCCTGATACTATTTTTTGCAGATGAAATTATCACAAATTGTTTTTCCTAAGTTTAAAAAGTTTCCACATTTAAAAGCTACACTAAACTTCTATCTTAACTTCGTAAAAAGTCCTCAAGGAAAGACTGGATATTACTACAGAGCTCTTTTCTCCTGCGAAAGCAAAAAAGATAATGAAAGTTTTCAGTTTCTATTAATTGAACACATCCCTGTAGAATTTCTTACTCTTATTCCGTCCGGATATATTTACTTTTTCGATTCTGGAAAAATAGCGGAAAGAAAAAGTTCAAACTTTTTAAAATCTGCTAAAATTGATTTGTTCATTCCTGAAAATCAGGAAGTCAAACGGCTTTCGGAGTATGTTGAACCTAAAAAATTTCATGAATTTGGATTCCTCAATAAAGATGGGCAATACATAAGTTTTGAAAGAGAAATCTCTTCTCTATACATAGTGAAAATTGAGCATAACAATGCAACATTTTTAATACCTTCAACCTTAATAGCTTCTCAGTTTTACTTTTTCTCAAGCAGAATCATTCCTTACATGTTACGAAACGCTTTAGGTGATACCCACAAGGGAATTACCATGGATGGAAATTCGTATAAAATAGTGATGGGTTCTTACTTCAGCAGTGCTGATGCTCCTAAAGTTATATTTTTCTTAACCGATCCTTATGCTAAGGATAGCCTTACTATATTTTCAAGTAAGAACTTAAAAAATTTATTGAAAGAAAGTTTAAAATTCCCTATTTATGCCAGATTTCCTTTTAACGGAACTTATCCTTGTGAAGTGTTCTATGAAATGATCGGAAATTACTGCTATGTGCACTTTTTGGGCTTTGCAAGAGGAAGCTTACCTTACGAGA
Organism: Thermodesulfobacterium sp.; assembly: GCA_021163085.1. Lineage (GTDB taxonomy): Bacteria > Desulfobacterota > Thermodesulfobacteria > Thermodesulfobacteriales > Thermodesulfobacteriaceae > Thermodesulfobacterium. Next base: position 21,424 of record JAGGXL010000066.1, read on the forward strand.
AGTTGAACGTTGAAGTTATCCGGGTTAAAATCGAAAAAGCAAAAGAAAATGAAGTTGAAGTCCACAGTTCGATCCCAATTGGAATTCCAGAAGAACTCGAAGAGGCAGAATATGAGCTTTCCAGAGTCAAACCGTCAAAGTATTTAAAATCTTTGGGATTAAGGACCGCCCTGGAGCAAGATCGGTTAAATGTAAAAAAAGGTATTTTGCTTAGCAACGATGCCACACCAAAAGCGAAACCCGTGTTTTTCAAAGCTGAAAGCAAAGTTGAAATGGTTAGCGTTGAAGACAAAGCCAAACCCTATAGCGAAATGGAAAAGAAAACCGCTAAAATTGAAGTTACACGTGGAGGATCAGTTACAGAAGGTGATTATGAAAAAAATTTGGAGAAATTCAAGGAATTGCTTCAAGTATTGCAAGATCAGTTCAAATTTGAAATTCGTTTTATGAAAGAACTTCTGGTACCAATCAGAAAGAAAAACAAAGACAGTATAAGCCAGATTGAATACTACGACTGGAGAAAAATTTATAAAGGAAAGAACCCTAACCGGAGAAGAAAGTTTTTACTGGTTATGGGAAAATTTCCCGAAGTCAACAATTTAGTCGCATTTCTTGAAGTGGATCAAACGGGAATGAGTTATTCTCTGTCAACTTTTGTTTTTATTACTAAAATGAAGAATATAAATCTTGAGTTCTTGAAAAAATCAGTTATTTATTTTTTAGTAGAAAGATTAGAAGGTTTAAAAGAAGAGCAACTTAAAAAACTTATGGAAAGCAGAGGAATAGAAGTTTACTTCAAAAAACATCCCTCTGTCTGGAGTAAAAGAGCAATTGTGAGCTGGTGCAGAAGAGTTAAGAAAATTATCGCAAATCTTATTTAAAAATGAATCATTGGAAAAGAGGAAAGAGCAAACTGTTACACAACTTTAATTTTAAATATTTGAAATTAATTTTAACTACAATAGAACACATATCAAAGGAGGAAAACAACAATGAGTCAAGTTAAAATGACTCAATAAGTCGAGGGCCTGGTACATATCTTCATCCCTTTATGCGTAAGAGCAGTTGACTTTTGATGACCGGACGAAGTAAACCAGTTTTTTATCTTCTTCCGTTCAGCCGGAACTGTTTCTAACCAACAGGAAACTTTGCCCTAGGATTTGACTATGAAATACCAGGCGCTATCTCGCTCTTCAATCACACGCTAACCCGTTCGCCGAATTTCCCCAAACGTTTAAAAGTATGAGATGTTGACGATTCTTCCGCAGATCTCAGCAAATTTTATGGGCCCTTCTTCTTACTTGCGGTAAGCAAAAAATATTTGCAATGCAAATACACTGTTAGTTGCAACTGCAAATAATTACTTGAACTCACCCCATAAACGCCCAACTTCTAACATTACAAGAGCATATTTGTACTAGTTCAGGAGGGATCCTATATATTCTTGAGCCTCATGGAGCACCCCACCTTTTGTACGAATAAAACAAAGAAGTTCTTCAGGCTTTGCCAGGTTCAGAAAAACGCAATACTTCTTTTGAACTTCTCTTGAGTTATCGTGACAAATGAAAAGTATCCACACTCTCTTACGCTTCGGCTCCCTCCTGCAAATAGGCAGGCTTGGGGAAGACAATTTTAATAGGCTGACGAAAGATAGCATGGCTCAAGACGAGTTCTCCTTTCTCTAATCGCGTTATATTTGCCTTTACAGCTGGATCAAGAAAGCGGTAATGAACTGCCGCTAATTCTGCTGAGCTGCTTCGTCCAATGACAATGGTTGAAGAATTTCCGGCAACTCTCTCGTGGATGGCACTCATGAATTGCTCAGCACCAAACAAGATAACACCGAGAGAGCGCCCTCGTTCAGCGATGTCCAGCACTTGCTCAACGATAGGCGATTCCTTCTCGCGAGCAGGCGCATATTTGTTCAACTCATCCACGAAAATGATCACCTTCTCAGGCAAATCCTCTCGGTCACTTCCCTCCTCGGCATAAAGTGCATAAATTGTCCGCAGGATGTCGCCAAAGACCAGTGTCTGTTCATCATCGGTGAGTTTTGCAATGTCCACAACGATAACTTCACCCCCTCGGATTTTTGCAATTTCTTCGCTGATGTTTTTAATGCCTTTTGCTCGCTGACTCACAAAAATGCCGCTCTGGCGGGTCTCCACGATGCGCCGCAAGATGCGCCGAAAACGACTAACAGTGACTGCTGGCACTTCCCCAATCTTTTGACTTTGCCCTGTATTCGGCTCAACTAACGGCGGTCCATAAAGTAGCGATTGCCAGTCCGTAACTCGTGCCCATTTGTTCCTCGGTCCCCAGTACCCAGTTTTTGGGTCAGAAAGTCCAGCAGAAATTTCACCGATCAGTGCCCCAAGCGTATCCCAAGGGTCAGGAATTTGCGACAAAAGCAAGTCAAGCTTGTTGTAGGTGTCCTGAAGAGAGTAGGCGTAAATTGACCAGTTGCGTTCGGGTAGACGGAAACTGTTGGGACGTCCTGTAGTTGGGGTATCTTTAGCGTGGGGCAAAAGGTAGCGAACATTATCAAAAGGTTTAGGCTTCAAGCCAAGCCGCTCCCACATCTCGTGTTGCTCAGGCTCAAGTCCACCCCTTGGCGGTTGGTCAATGGAAAGCAAGTCACCATGCTTGACATTCAGGATGATAACCCCAATCTTATTCCGAATCCCAGCCCGCTCGGCTGTCTGAAGGATGGATTGAATCAGGAACATGGCATAACTTGTCTTGGTCGCCAAGCCTGAAATTCCAGTAATATTGACATGGGCGCCTTCAGGTCCAAGTACATAGCCTAAGTCTAAATAGACAACCGCTTGCGTTCCATTGGACATACGAATCAGTCCTGCGGGCACCCGATAGTGCTCTGGGATTTGGTCTATGCCCAACGCCACGTGAATGCCTGCCTCATCAGCGAAACGAACTGGCCGGTCGCAAGTGACAGGCATGTAAATGTCCTTGTCGTTGGATAGAACCGCTACTTTTGCAACGGTTGCTCCTTGCCGAACAGTATTAGGCTCACTTCCTATTTGCCCGAAATCGTTGGAGATGTAATTAGCAAGATGCGTCGGGGCATCGGTAGTGTGTTCAAGAGTGGTCACAATACCAAAGGTTCGGCTCGTTCCCTCGTGAGCAATTTGTTCGGCTTCCACGATATCAAAGGGGTTGACGATAACATCGGGGGCGAGCCAAAAAGTAAAACTATCTGAACTCGTTGGTTCTCTGGAGGTTGCTGAAACTAAGCCAATGGCAGGGCGTTCCCTGTTCATAGTCTCACCTCCATCGCATTAGTTGCTGGACGACATCCCTTGAATAAAAAGCATTGCGGATGGCTTGTTCTGTCAGATGAATGGGATAAAGATGAGCATGCCATCTTCGGTCTCGCCCATGTGGTGTCACATTTCGCTCTGCCACTAAAGCACTTGAAAGGAAATCAACCAACTCCGACGGAACAGGTTCTTGTTTCGGTGTGACTAACTCGCATTTAACCACGCCCATCAGTGGGTAGTCCACTTGCCCCTGTGGACGAAGCCGAACATACCAAAAGATAACCTGCCCACTGTAAGCGCTGAAAGCAGCCGTTCGGTGTTCGTGTTTCAAATCTGCCAGCAGGCTGTAGATAGAAAAGCGCTTAGCGCTTGGTCCGCGACCAAAAACAAACTGGGGGTCTTTACGGAAATTTTTTGAGACGCCCAAAATCGGAAGGATTGTTTCTCCGTATTCCTTCAGTAACTGCAAAATCGGCTGGAACATGAGCGAGCCATCTGCAACAAGCCAACAAGTGTTGCTGAGTTTCGACAAAATCTTTTGCATCAGTTCCGCTTCCAGTTCACGCATCTTGTAACGTACCTTACCACCAGCACGAAACCGCAAATCCACATCGCTATAAGCTTGACTGATGACATCATGTGCAGCTAAATCTTCTAAAACCGCTAGTGTGCTTTGGCAAAGACTTTCAAGAGAAAGCCATGCCTCTTCAGAAAGATCTTTCCTACTGGCAAGCAAAAGATGCCGAACCTCAAGGTGCTCACGCTGCACCGTTCCGTCATCTCGGCGAAAGAGGACACAAGCGCCAATTTGGGCATAGTGTACAGGAGTGTTTCGGTCACCCTCTAAGGCTGTGCCCAGAAAGTAGGAACGCATGGAGCCGTCAAGGAAATAACGAAAAAGGTGCGTCTCTGTCCGAGTAATTGGCGGCGTAGGACGATAAAGACTGACCTTTCCACCTTTTTCCGCTCGCTCCCAGATTGTGTCAAAGATGCGTTCATCAGTGAATGCCCGTTCCTCTCGCTCTTCGGCATCGGGATGGAGCAAGTCTTCCAATGCCCCACCCGCTGCGGGTAGAACCTCTACCTTTTTCCGCCAAGCCTTAAGGATTTCGCGAATTTGCCTCAATGGCTCCATCGCTTACCCCTTCCTTTTCAATGGGTTCAGGTACTTTGCTCAGTTCGGCAAGGTTTCGTTGAATTTCCCGCAACTCGTCATTGCTCAAGCTCCAAAGATTTGCTGCCCAAATATCAATTTCCGCCTCAATCTCCCGCAACCGCACCTCATCGCCGACTTTCGCCGCCTCATGTGCCTGCTTGGATAATTCCGTTAAACGAAGATGCACGGGATTTTTCGGATCAAAACGAGGGATGCGGATATGGTCGAGGATATGGGGGTCTCCGAAACTTTTTCCGCCTTCTTGCGAATATGTCCTCGCGGCAAAGTTAGCTAAAGAAGAGTTGATCAGCGCACAAATATAATGAGCTTCTTCTTCAGTTTCACAGGCAACCAGTGTCACAATATGCTGTGGAACAATAACTTTGCCTTCACTTGAGCCTACAACAGCCGCATTAAGCATAGATGCAATGTTTGGCCACACCACCTTCCAAGGGGCGAAGGTGTAGGTGCCGACAGCAAACATTGTGTAGAACGATGCGCCTTTCTTTAGCATGTCGGAAACGCCTCTTGATGCCCGTCTCCTCAATACCTTCTCAAACCGTTTCAGGTAGCCGTAGGTGTGGGGGTAGTTTTTTTGCAACCACTCTTCGTTGTAACCTTGTCGCTTTTCTGGGTCTTGCACCATCAAAATCCATGCTGACGGCTGGGCTTTCCACCGCTGAACATCTCGCCCCTTTAGAAGCGGATAAAGCAAGTCAGGCTCAATTGTTTCAGTCACCTCCTCAACTTTCACCTTTGCACCTTTAGTGATGTTATGAACTACTACCAGACCATCAGGACGTTTGTAGAGGATGTCAACCCAATAGACCGCATTGGCGCCGCCAGTGTTGACACCTTCGTGAGCTTCATAGTCTGAGTTGCCCAATACCTTTCGGATGGCTTTTATGGCTTTTGGGCGGGCAGTGAGCCAAGACGATGTTGGGTCGCTTGGGTCAACGGGTTCGGCGACGAAGTTCAGGCGTACAGTGGCGTTTGTAACTTCCTCCAGCGTGCTATCGTAAGTGAAGCGTGCACTTTTTATCTTCCGCCAAACAGTATAAGGGACGGGATAGGTTGTTGGCTTGCCTTTCCCCAAAATCATCACCGCAGTTCGGTTAGAAGCACCCTCAAAAGGCCGAAGCGAGACCATGTCGTCAACATGAAGAACTTTTAACGGTACAGTTTTTTTGCCGGGTTTTGGGATTTGGAACCGACGAAAGCCTTGCCCTGCACCTGCGGTTTTAAAAACAGATTGGGTGATAACAAAGCCGAGTTTTCCTCCTTGCCGAAGCAATTTATCCATAACGGTAAGCGACATTAGCATGGAAATGTCCTTCTTCCCTTTGCCCAAAATTGTGTCCATTCCGCCATGAGGAAAAAGTCCATAGCGTTCCCAGATAGGTTTAGTATCCTGCCGATATTCATCAGGCAAATGCTCCCAATTCACCCACGGCGGATTTCCGATGATGTAATCAAATTGACCGACGGTGAGAGGTGCAAAGTTATTTTTAAGCAGGCGTGCCCATAGTCCGTTCATTCCTTGCCTATGCAGGTTCAAAATTTGCTCGTAAACCTTCTTTGTTCTCTCAACGTCTTTTTGCTCCCATTGGGGTGGAGCCAGTTCCTTTTCAATGCGACTGATAAAAGCATCAGAACCTATTTGCGCCCGAACGCTCTCGTCCAAGATATTGCAGAACCTGTCAAAACATTCTTTAGTGCACAAAACGGTAGGAATATAAAAAGTTCCAACAGCGGTAGGAAACTCATAAGCACCTTCAGTCCACAAGTTTTCACCCATCGTGGGCATTCGGACGGAGTCAGCAAGATAAATGGGTATAGTGATTTCGCTTTTGCGATACTCAAGTAAATCGGCAATCGCCAAAAGATAGTTCACCCGAGCCGTCAGTACAGCCAACGGGTTCAGGTCAAAGCCAACAACATTGTTCAGGATGGTGTTGAGCAAATCGGTTCCGTTCACCATTAACGCTCGCCCCAGCTCTTTCATGCGGGCGATAATAAGAACAAGAAAAGTGCCAGAACCGCAGGCAGGGTCAAGCCAACGAATGTTGAAAAGTTTATCCCTCAACCTATGTTCATTTCTGTATGGATCCGCAGTAAAAAACTCGTTGTCCACCTGATTGAGTAGTCGTTGGACGAGCCAGTCAGGTGTGTAATACTCACCGAGGTTGTGGCGAATATCTCTGGGCAAAAGGTAATGGTATAGTTTTTTAAACAGATCTCGGCTCTCTTCGGGATGAATGGAAAGCGTCACTGGGTCGTATTCGTCCAAGCGATTAAGCAGTTCTCGGATGGCGTTTTCAATGAAGTTATCCCAAGCAAAAAGATACCAAGCAAAAAAGTCGCCCTCGAGCAAATTCGTCAGTCCATAAGCGCGGAAGATACCGCCTGATTCCAGCTCCTGAAGGCGGAAACGAAGCGCCTCACTGTCGATGCTTGTTAGTTCACCAAATGATGGAGCACCCAATTTGACCGCCATGTGCTTTGAAAGGGCAAGCCAAGCGAGGAACTTAACCAAAAGAGCGAAGTAAGTGTGAAGGGCAAAGAAGAAGCGTTCCGCTTCCTCGGATGTATTGATAATCAAACCTGCCTTGCGAACCCATTTTTTGAGAGGCTCAAGTTTACGTCCACCAAAGGCTTCGCTGTAGTCTATGGACTGACTGAAGAAAATCCGCCATTGCTTAAAAAGATTATTGACCATTTGGTTACTGTCAAGGGCAGTTTTCAGTCCTTTCATCAACGCCCGCAAAATGTTTTGCGTCCGAAGTTGTTCTATGCTAAAGTCGCGGTTAAGGTTCTCTGCCGTTAATGCAATGCCCGAAGCAGTGCTGGCAAGCCACCAAAGGAAACGCTCCAACGTCACTTGCGTAGCTCGAACGGGTTGTTCTACAACGAACTCGCCCGTTCGATATCGAACGAAAATAAGGAAATAACCATCAAAAACAATCCCTGCGATGCGGGTGAGTTCGTGTTTTTGCTTTTTTGCCAAGCCGACAATGTAGTCCTTGACTTGCTGGACAGCTTTCCTAGTTGCAAAATGGGAAAGATCATCTCTCAACGTCCCAGGCCGTTCATACTCAATGACCAACCGATTAAAAACTGCATCGGCTCGCCCTGTAGCAAGAGTATATTCGGCATGAGCCAGTGGGTTAAGTTTTGCCTCATCGCAAAACTCACGGAGTAATTGATCTATGGGCTGGCGGAATTCCGCTTCGTTAGGTCGGCGCGGAAGAAACTCTTGAAGACAATCATGGAGCTTTCTGGCATAACGGCTAATGATTTCGTCCAGTTCAACCATCTTAATTTAACCTCCTTAATTTCTAAAAACCTACTGAAAGCCATGATGGCCTGGAATTTCGCCAATCACAAACTTGTTTGCTCTTTCAGGATGATACAGGATAGTTTTTCTAAGACACTCAAATAACAATCTAACTGTATTCACCGACCAGATAGATGTTATGGCCTCCTGAATAATAGAACATAAATCGTTCATCCTATAATCTACCATGCAAATCTAACAAAAAATTTACCTGCCCACTCCAATGTTTAAATAAAACCTCTCTCGTCAATCGCAATTCTTTTTTATAGGTTTTCACAAACTTTTTAAAATTTTCAAAAATATTATAACATATTTTCAAAATAATCAATTTTTCTTCTACAGGAAGGTATTCAAATCTTTTTTTATTTTTAAAAACTGAGCTTTTTAATTCTTTTTTTACGCCAAGCTCATCACAATACTTTTGAGCAATTTCAAGGATATCTTCTGTTTTCAAACATTTTATAAGATAATCTTTGTGAATTCTTAGCAGTCTCTGAGCCACTCTTACAAAGTTTCTCAAAAGACCAAAATAAACAACTGCTTTAACAGGTCGTCCACCATTAAGGTAGCTTAATACCCCATTTCCTTGTCGTAAAACACCATATAAAGTTTGAAATGTTTTTAAAATTTCTGGATAGGGTTTGCATGAAATCTGAGGAAAATCAGTGTAAAAGAGCCCACATCTGTAGCAGGCTCCGAAAGTTTCTTGAAGATAACCTTTATGAAAGTTTATACTTGCTCCGCATTCAGGACATCTATCTATAAGCAAAAGCTGATGTTCTGGACATATAAGATAAAAGGATATTCTCCAGAACTTTTTCAAATAAAGAGATTTAATTATTGCCTTTCTCTCAGAGTTATTTAAAGATTCTTTAATGCAAAGAGGGCAAACCTTGTAGCCAAATCCTGTAAAAATGGTATTAACTTCCCTCAGAGCGTCAATAAAAGGCATTGTAGTTTTAACATTTGGTTTCTCAAACAATATTCCTGAAAAACTTCGCAAAGAAGTTTTATAAAGAGTTTTAAAGTCTGTTCTAAACTTAGAAGAAAGAGCCTTTATTTGGTTTTCATCTATAGAAACATCAAAGTCTATTTCTCCAATATTGTATCCTATTTCCGGTAGATAGCTGTGAACAAAACTTCCAGGACTGATGCCAAAGGCAAGAGCAACTCTTATTATGTAAGAATACAGAGACTCATCTTCATATGGAGCCACTGAGTAAGGCAAAATGGCTTTATTTGCAGTTTTATTTTGTCTGATGTATCTAAGTAAACTATATTTTGCAACTCTTCCCATTTTATGTTTTTTCAAACTTACTACAGGTTTATGTGATGAATTTCTCTTCTTTTAGACGGGGGAATCCATTCAAGCTCTTTAAACAGAGAATGGTCAATACGCTCTTTCCCTGTTTTTATGGCCAGAACCGCAAGTTCTTTTAAAATAGCAACGATTTCTCCAATGTATCCCTCAGAGTATTCAAGAATTTTCAAAGCCAGGTCTTTTTGTTTCACAAGGTTGGATTGCTTTTTCAAGGGAAGGGTCTTTTCGTAGGCGTGTAAAAACGAAAGGTAGTTTTTATCATAAGTCCAGGTGGGAAGAACCTGGGGTGGAAATCTTGACGAAATTTGATAATCAGTTTCCGTTGCTATAAGGGCATCCTTGGTTCCAACCAGAACAAATGGTCTCTTCAATTCATTCATCAGATTTTTGAGAGCATTCATAAATTCTCTCTGTTTTATCTTACTTCCTGCAAGTACGTTGTGAATCTCGTCAATGATAACGAGCTTAACTCCAAGTTCCTTAAGGTAGTGCTTGATTTTGATAAACTTGATGGAAAGAGGATCAGATTTTCTGAATGCAAAATCCACCTTCTCAAGAATGCTATCGTAAAACATTCCCACATCTGGCTTGTGCGGAGCCTGTAAGTAAATAACAGGCATCTTGATCCCCTCAGGATCTTCGTAAGGTTCGTGCATTCTGCAAAAGTGAGTAACCAATGTCGTTTTTCCGTTATTTGGTGGACCAACGAGAAGAAAAGAAGGAGGTCTTACAGTGTCAGAAATGTCCATTAGTTCTTCCATTTTTTTAAAAATGTTATTAGCTTTGGGATATACAACAAATCTTTCTTTATAAATAAATTTTATTCTCTCATTATCAGGACGATTCTTCATTTCTTCAATGTTTGTTTTTTTAATCGTCATAAATTACCACCTCAAGCTCTTCAATTTCAGTAAGCTCGTCAGGTGACGTAGAGGACTTTAAGCTTCCCCTTTTTTCTTGGTTTTTGACTTCTCTTTGTTTTTCTTCTTTATATCTTCTTTTTTTAGTCAGGCTTAGCCTTGCCTTTTTAGTTTTTTTCTGAGCTTTTTCTTTCAGGCTTTCAAGATACTTGTAGGCGGAAATAATGTCAAATTCAGTAATTTCACTTTTGCCCCTTTTTTTCAGGTATTTTATGACCTCTCTTAGCTCCCATCTCGTCATGGGAGGAAATGTGAAATCTTTACAGGGAATTTTGTAATATTCTTTGTGATCAGGGTGAAAAAAGTAAATTGAGCTTACATCTCTTGGATCTACCTTGAAGATGAATTTTCTATTCGTGCCAATGTAGGGTATGAGAATTTCGCTCCAGTAAGTCACATGATCAATTCTCACACCGTACCTTTGCACAGTTCTCTTTTCCGTGTATAAAAGACTGATTCTGATTTTCTCCAATTCCTCTCTGGAAAGCAACGATGGATATCCGATACCTTTTCCTTTACCGTCTCCAAAAACGGCCCTTTTGAAAGCTTCAAGAGGACTCGTTCCAATCCCTGCATGTGGTTTCTTGTGATATACCTTCACTATCCAGCTTGCAATGTATTTTTCCAGCTCAGAAAGTGTCATGGAAGCATGTTTTTCCGGATTGTATTCTCCTTTTTGTTGAATATTGGAAAAAGTCGTTCCTGGTAGTTTGTGAAGCTCATCATTTAATGTTTTGAAAAATCTTTCAATATGCCCTCCGTAGTGTGGAGTGGCCTTGGGGCGAAATTCCTGATGTATTCCATAAAATTCAAGGAAGTTTTGCATTTCTTTGCTTCTAAATTCTTTTGCGTTATCTGTATGAATCACAATTCCTCTGGGTAAACCCAAAATAGGCCATTCTTCATCTGCAAGATCCCACTTTTCAAGATAATAATTTTTCGGTTCTATTCCCATAAGCAAAGTTTGAGCAACGCTGAAAAAGCTTGGAGCATCGAGAGATAAATAAAAACCGTAAACCATTCGGCTATACACATCAAGAGCCACAGTGATCCAAGGTCTTCCAACAGGCTTCCTGTAAAGCTCGTCAACCACAACAATATCCAGCTTTGTGTGGTCTATCTGGATTATTTCAAAAGGGCTTTTTGCTTCCAAACTACCCAAAACGGGTTTGTATGCTTGTGCTTTTCTTCTCCCCTCTCTTTTTCTGGCCACCTCTCTTGGATTCAGGTTGTTAACTATTCTTAAAACAGTGTTGTAGTGTGGTGCCTTTAAACCTGCTTCCATACACTTTCTTACAATTCTTAAGTGAAGATCTTTTACCTTTGGTTTTTGAGTGCTCAGGTAATAGGTTTTTATTTCACTTTCAATTATTTCCCAAACCTCTTCTGGAAGCTTAGACTGGGGACCTCTTTTGTGGTAATCTGGAATGAGCCCACTTGGGCCTTGCTCTTTGTACTTTTTTAACCAGCGATAAACAGTGCTGTAGTTAACCCCATATTTTTTAGCCACCTCTTCCACGTCCTTTCTTCCGTAATTGGGATTGGACAGTACTTCATCTATTATTTGTTTTCGCTTTCTTACCACCTCAAATAGTTTTTCGTCTTCAAACGGAAAGAAACTTTTACGGGTTGATTTTTCTCTGGCAGAAGATTTGTACACTTTCTCAACCAATTCCGAAGTTTCAACCACTATCGGTTGCTTCGTAATCAGGTCTTTTAAGATCACATTTTTCCCATTCATGGAAAAGTCTTCAATTACATATTCTCTTTTATTAAAATTAACAATCTCACCCGGTTTTAGACTAATAATCATAGTTATCTCAGTACCTTCAAAATTTCGAAAAATTTTTTCTTATTGGGCATGTAAACTTTTTCCCAGTAAAAGGACAGCTTAAATTAGGAGAATCTTGGGGAGTGGAATTTAGCAACCGGAAATAGACATCTTTTAAGTGTTTAACCTGCCAAGGAAGCAGGTCTTTTTCTGAAAACAAGAAGATTTGAGGAAAATAGTTATGAGAAGAAAAAGACAGATAGTTTTCGAAAATTTTTATTTTTGGAAGAACTTTATCAAAGTTTTTTGATGGTTTGATTTCCACCAAAATTTTTATTTCGCCAAAGTTAAGCTCGAAATCTGGGGTGTATTTCAGGTTTTTATATTCCAAGGTAATGGGTTGCTCACAATAGGAAACGATTTTGGGACACAATTCCCACAAAAAACAGTAACTGGTCTCAAGTAAGCTTTCTGCAGAGACAAGTCTTCGCATTTTTAAGCTGAAAAATCTTGAACTAACTGATGCGGTTTTGACTCCAATTTTTCTGGCTGGCATTTTTGTGGTGTATTTTCTAATTGCTAGGGATATTAACAATTTAAATTTATTTTTACATTTTGTCAATATGGAAATTTGTTGCATTATTTTATGTGAAAATTAAAAATGTTGCATTATTTATGTTAGATTTGTTGCAATAAATTGTGTGAAAGATTAAGATCCTTTTAAACCAAGATACCTGAAAGAGTTGAAATTTTTAAAAAGACAGGTTAGACTAAAAATTAAGTTGTTGCAATTTTTAATGTGATTTACAATTTATTGTAAATTACATTAAAAATGTTAACATTACATAAAGTATTACAACAAAATTTGATATTGTTTTTATTTCCTTCTGTTTAGTATAAACTCTTATGCTTTCAGAATAAAAAAGATATAAAGAGGCTTACTTGAAAATTGCAAAAAAAAGGTTAACTTAAATATTAGTATTAGTTCTTTGAAAAAATGGGGGCGATGAGGGTTCGACGGGGATAGGTAGGGTTAAACAGCAGGCCGTGGTCGCACCCGCCACGTAAATAAGGGTGCAAAAACACAACTGCCGACGAATATTCTTACGCATTGGCAGCCTAAA
>JAGGXL010000016.1 GCA_021163085.1 Thermodesulfobacterium sp.
AATCCGAGGAAATTTCTTCTCATTAAATTTTGTGCTTTTAAAGAATATTCAATCAGTTCATTCCAAGTTCTGGGAGGTTCTTTAACCCCTATTTTCTCAAGTAGGTCTTTTCTGTAATAAAGAATTCAGCCATCTATATATACAGGAAGAGCAACTATTTTACCTTTGTAGGTATCAATATTTTTAACCACCTTTTCAAAAAACAGCTTTAAAGCGAGTGGGCTATTTTTGAGATATCTATCTAAGGGTTCAAGCCATTCTGATGCTGAAAACTGAGAAATCCATATAACATCCATTAAAAATACATCTGGATCCCTGTTGTGAGAGGAAAGAGCTATTACTAAGCTCTGTCTTCTTTGTTCAGTGTCAGCAGGTTGTCTGAGAATTTCAACCTCAATACCTGTTTTCTTCTCGAAATTTTTAACAACTTTACTCCAAAAAATAAGTTCATTTGGTGCTCCACCAACCATAAAAGTAAGCTTGCTTTTATCTTCAGATGAACATCCAATAAGGAGAAAAAGCAAAAAAAGAACTAGAAAGAATTTCATAATTCAATTTTTACTTTCTTCTGTCTATGAAATAGCTACTACCCTCTAATGTTTTTGTAACATTTTTTATTTCTGCTGCTCTTGCTGATATTTCTCCTATATGCTTGAATTTGCCTTTATAAACAGGTACTATCGCTATAGAAACTGAGGGGAGCGGAATTTTGGAAAATTGTCCTAATCTGTTTACAGAAACAAAATATCCTCTCTCCAGATCTTTTTTATCAAGAAAATAAGGCATAAAAGTATCAAACCTTTTAATAACCTCTTTAGCAATTTGTTCAACCCTTTCTAAAGGCACAATAAATATGAAATCATCACCTCCTATATGGCCTACAAAGTAATCATCTTTGGAAAATTCAGAAACAGTGTTGATGAGAATTCTTGCTAAACTTTTAATAAGCTCGTCTCCCCTGGTAAATCCATAGGTGTCGTTGTATGTTTTAAAATTATCCAGATCTACATATGCTACGGCGTATTTTTTAGAGCTTGACATCACCTTTTCTATTTCTTTGGAAATAGATGTATTTCCAGGAAGTCCGGTCAAAGGATTGTTATCAGAAACTCTATCAATCTTTTTGAGTGCATATTCAATTCTAAGATAGGCTTCTTCAATCTTGTCATTTAAAATGATAAAATCATCGGTCCAATCTGCAATAGATAGCAAAAAATCGAAATCCAATTCATCAAGAAGAATGATTAAAGGAATACGATTCATGTTTAAACTTCTTCTTATTTCTAAAAGTTCCTCCAATCCTTCTTCGTTTTTGTAATAGTAATATAGAGTTATAGAGGGGGGATTAAAAAAGAGGGCATTAAAAAACCTTTTTAAGTTGTAAAAGGTTTTTAAGGAATATTTCTTTTCTAAATAAAATTTAAGCGAATTTTTCCATTCTTTTAGTGTTTTATTTTTTTTGAGATAAGCATAAACAAGATTTTTTTTAAAAGAATGCATTTTTAAAAGTTAGCTACTTACTTCCATTTCTCTTCTAAGTTCTTCGGTAAAAAATTTTAATTCATAAAGTCTTGGTTCTAATTTAAAAAAGATATCTTTTATTTCAAAAAGATTTAATTTCAAAACTTTTAGAGCCTCCTGTTGTAGAGGAGGAATTTTTTGATAAAGGGATGTGCCATAGCCTCTTACATGAATAAGAATATCTGATAGATGAATTACAGCTGCTTCTTTTTTAAATTTTTTTGTTCTTTTAAGATCATGGTGAGCATCCACTGTTTCAACAAGCCTATCAGGTAGATTCCAGGTCCTCATAAGAAAACTTCCTATTTCTGCATGATCTATTCCAAGAACTTCTTTTTCCGCCTGAAGAGGATCTTTACCATTTTTAACCAGTTCTAAAATTTTCTTATAATCCTCTTTAAAAGTTACCCTTTGAACAATTCTTCCAAGATCGTGAAGAAGACCGGTAGTTGCAACTTCTTGAGGATCTTTTAATCCTACTCTTTCAGCTAAAATTTTTGAACAGGAAGCAACTCCGATAGAATGTTCCCAAAGTCCCACATCTTCTCTATAAATAATTTCAAAAATGGATGAAGTAACTATTAAAACTTTAACCACATTAACTCCAAGAAGCATAAGAGCATTTTGAACCGTGCTTACCTTTTTAGGAAATCCATAAAAAGCAGAATTGGCCAATTTCAAAATTTTGGTAGTTATGACCTGATCTTTTTCAATAAGTTCTGCAATTTGATAAATAGAAGAATCTTCATCTTCTATCATTAGGTTAAGTCTTTGAACAATAGGAGGGAATGTAGGCAATCCCTCGAGTTTTCTCAATTTCTTTTTTACTAATTTTCTTTTTTCCAAAGGGTTTAAATTCATTCTTTATTCTCATTTGAATTATTTTCAGAGCTTTGTGATTCTTGATATTTTTCAATTAAAAATTCTTTAAATAATCTTTTGATCTCAAGAAGATTCTCATCAGTTATCCCCTCAAATCTCTTTTCCAGTTCTTTAAGTTCTTCTTCCAGATCCTTTTCCCAGGGAAGTTTTACAGGATTTCCTTCTACAGTAACAAAACTCACTCCAAATTCTTCAAAACGCTTAATATGATCTGCTGTTAATTCTACTCCCTTTCCACAAAGAACTCTCCCATTTGCATCAATCACCTCCTCATAAGTTTTCATTCCTGGTTTTATATAGGATAATGGTAACCTTTGCATAATTTTATTTTCCTTTAAATAACTTTATTTAAGCTGTATTCTATAATTCCCTCAGCTCCGAGTTCTAAAAGCTTTGGAACAAGTTCTCTCACTTCCTTTTCAGAAACTACTATCTCCAAAGCATACCATTTTTTATTATAAAGAGAAGATATCGTGGGAGAGGTTATACTTGGTAAAATCTGAATCACCTTTTCTAAACTCTCCTCAGGCACATTCATTTTTAATCCTACTTTTTTATGTGCATTTAGTGCACCTTTCAAAAGAGTTGAAATTTGCTGTATTTTCTTTTTTTTCCATTCGTTTTCCCATGCTTTTTCATTAGCTATAAGTTGAGGATAGGTTATTAAAAGCTCATAAATTATTTTTAACCCATGAGCTCTTATAGTGCTCCCTGTTTCAGTTACTTCAACAATTGCATCTGCTAAACCCTGAACCACTTTAGCTTCTGTTGCACCCCAGGAATAACTTACTTCTACAGGAATTCCTCTTTCTGTAAAAAATTTTTTGGTAAAATTAACAAGCTCAGTGCTTATTTTTTTGTTTTTAAGATCCTCAAGTTTTTCAATTCCTGAATCTTCTTTTACTGCAAGAACCCATCTTGCAGGTCTTTTACTCACTTTTGAATAGATAAAATCTTCAACAACCACCACCTTTGATTCGTTTTCTAAAATCCAGTCTTTTCCTGTAATTCCTGCATCAAGAATGCCAGCCTCTACATATTTGCTCATTTCCTGTGGTCTGCAAATAACCATTTCTAATTCTGGATCATCAACTTCTGGAAAGTAATTTCTATGATGGACATTAATTGTCCATCCAGCCTTTTCAAAAAGTTCAATAGTTGCTTTCTCTAAACTTCCCTTAGGAATACCGAATTTAAGCTTTTCCATAAATCTCCTCCGGATTGTATAATTTTTCCTCAACGCATTTAAGCTCGTTATTTTCAAGTTTCCTATGAAAGCAACTCATATAACCTTTATGACAAACAGGTCCTTTAGGTTCTACTTTAAAAAGTATAGTATCTTCATCACAATCTACATAAATTTCTTTTACCACCAGATGGTGTCCTGAAGTTTCTCCTTTAAGCCACAGTTTTCTTCTGGTTCTACTGTAAAAATGCACAAGCCCTGTTTCAAGAGTTTTTTCCCATGCTGTTTTATTAAGAAAGCCAAGCATTAAAACTTTACCTGTACTGTAATCTTGCACAATAGCAGGAACTAATCCATTACCTTTTTCAAAGTTAGGATTATACTGCATTTAAAGCCTCCAGAAAATTTCTCAATTTTTTCTCCGGATTTGCATATTTTACCAAGGAAGTTCCTATTAGCACCCCTTTAAAACCCATTTTTTTAATTTTTTTTAACTCATTAGAATTATTATAACCGCTTTCTGCAATCACAGGAATATTTTTGGGAACAAAAGGGAAAAGTTTGATACTCTGATTAATATCTACTTTAAGAGTTGAAAGGTTTCTGTTGTTTATCCCTATAATTTCAGCACCTGTTTTAAGAGCCCTTTCTAAATCTTCTTCATCGTGGACTTCTACAAGACTTGAAAGATTTAGCTTTTTTGCGTATTTGATAAGCTCTGAAAGTTCTTCCTCTTTAAGGATCGAACTTATTAATAAAATAATGTCAGCTCCAAAAGCTTTAGCTTCTTCAATCTGAACTGGATCAAGGATAAAGTCCTTTCTTAAAAGAGGTAAATCGGTTTTACTTCTTACACCTGCTAAATACTCTAAGGAGCCTTTAAAATATATTTCTTCGGTAATTACTGAAATAGCCTTTGCCCCCCCTTTTTCGTAAGCAGATGCCAGTTTTAAAGGGTCAAAATCTTTTCTAAACTCATCACTTAAAGGGCTTGCCCTTTTTATCTCAGCTATAATCACAAAACCTTCTTTTAAAAGATATTCCCTAAAATTGATGGGTATTCTATCCCAAAAAGGCCTAAAGTAAAGACCTTTTTGCTTTCTTTTCAGAACATCATAATATTTATCAAGCAAAATTTTGTTTAAAACTTGATTGATTTTACAATTTTTCATAGTAACTTTTAATAAGTTTTTTTCTTTATTTTAAACGGTAGAAAATTTTTTAAAAGATGTTAATATCTTTAAAAATCTATTATACGAATTTTTCAACATGGGGGAAGTTTTATGAAAAGAACTTACCAACCAAGTAGAATTAAAATGAAAAGAAGACACGGTTTTAGGGTCAGGATGAGAACACGCTCCGGAAGAAGAATACTTAAAAATAAAAGAAGAAAAGGACGTTGGCGTTTAACTGTTTAAGGATTATTTTTGTTTTGTGAAAAAAGAAGGTTTATCTAAAAAAGAAAGACTTAAAAAAATTAGAGAATTTCAGGCTGTTTTTAAGGAAGGTAAAAAGCTTTGGGTAAATTCAATTTTGTTAATTATATACCAACCTAATAATTTAAATTATAGACGATTGGGGATAGTAGTTTCTAAAAAGATTAAAAAAGCTACTCAGAGAAATAAAGCAAAAAGATGGATAAGAGAATTGTTTAGAAGAAACAAAGATTTGTTTCCTGAAAGTTGTGATATAATAATAATTCCACATCCTAATTTGTTAAATTTAAGTTATAAAGAGTTTGTGGAAATTGCAAAAGAAAAACTTCTTTCCTTGAAAGGGATTGAGATTTCTTTCCATGATAAAAAAGCTGATAATTAAGCTTATTTGTTTTTATCAGAGATTTGCTTCTCCTGTATTTTCTACTTACTTAGGTGTCAATTGCAGGTTTTATCCTTCTTGTAGTGAATACACTAAGGAAGCTATAGAAAGATATGGTCTTTTAAAAGGTATTTTTGCTGGTTTTAAAAGAATTTTAAGGTGCCATCCCTTCTCCTCAGGGGGTTATGATCCTGTTTGCCCGAATTCTTCAAAAAAGGAGGAAAAAAACTAATGGAGAAAAGAGCTCTTTTAGCTATAGTTGTCTCTTTTGCTATAATTTTTATTTTCAACTATTTTTACATGAAATTTATGCCCACTCCCCAACCTTCTCAAACTCAAATTGTTAATAATACTCAATCCAAAAAAGATATAACTTCTGTCTCAGAAAATGTTTCAAAAAAGAAGGTAAAATCTGAAAAAATAGAAATCCCTAAAAGCCTCTTTAATAATTACGAAACCTATGTGATAGATTCTCCCAAATATGAAGCTTCGGTTATATCTTCAGGAGTAAGATTTACCAAATTTCAGTTAAAGAAATTTTTTAAAGAGAAAGATAAAAAAGAACCGATTGACCTTGTATCTTCTCTTTCCGAATCCCTTCCTTTGGAACTCTATTTTGCAGGATTACCTGAATTAGCTGTAATAAACTATAAAGGCCCAGAGAAGAAAAGCTTCTCTCTGGAAAATTCTACCTCTCAAACCTTAAACTTTGTGAGTTCCTTTAAAGATGTTGTTCTTAAAAAGACTTTTACTTTTAAAAAAGACTCTTATTTTATTGATGTTTCCTTCAAAGTTTTAAATAAAGGAAATGAGGTTATAAAGGACAGAGTTCTTTTAAGAGGAGTTTTTTCTCCCTTCACCTATGGAACAAAATATGTGTTTAAAGGCCCTTTTTACTACACAAATCATTTGAATGAAATAAAGGTAAAAGACGATATTGAAGAATACTCAGGTGCTCTTAAGTACATTGGATATGAAGACAACTATTTTATGGTTGCAGTTATTCCTCAAAATAACGGCAATCAAACTTATAAGGCCACATTTAGAAATATAAAAAAAGATACTCAGGAATTTATTCTTTGGTTACCTCCTTTCGAATTAAAACCTGGAGAAGAGATAAGCTATAAGTTTAAGCTTTATATGGGACCAAAGAAAATAGAGGAGATGAAAAAAGAATATCCGCTTTTGGGGAAAGCCCTTTACTTTGGAATCTTTGATTTTATAGCCAAACCGCTTCTTCATATCTTAAAATTTAGTCATCAGTTTACCGGCAATTTCGGATGGGATATAATTTTTGTTACCATTTTGCTTAGAATCATCTTCTTCCCTCTCAATCACATCAGTTATAAAAGCATGAAAAGAATGCAGGAGATTCAGCCTGTTATTCAGAAACTAAGAGAAAAGTATAAGGATGACCCTCAAACTTTGAACAAAGAACTCATGAAGGTTTACAAAGCATATAAAATAAATCCTTTTTCTGGGTGTCTTCCTATTCTTATTCAGATACCTATATTTATAGCTTTCTATAAAGTATTGCTTATGGCAATTGAGTTAAGACATGCTCCTTTTATGTTATGGATCGACGATCTATCTTCTCCTGAGAGACTTTATCTGGGAAATTTCCACATACCTTATCTTGGAGGAATACCACTTCTTTCTATTTTAATGGGAGCTTCCATGTATGTTCAGCAAAAACTTACACCTACAAGCGCAGATCCCTTGCAGAGTAAAGCAATGCTTCTTATGCCTTTATTTTTTGTAATTCTTTTTATAAATTTTCCCTCTGGATTGGTTTTATATTGGTTTGTAAATAATGTTTTATCTATCATTCAGCAAATTTTTACCCTTAAACTTATTAAAAAATAAATCTTAAAGCGGGGGGATTATGATGGAGAAAGAACTGGTAGGAAAAAGCTTGGATCAATTAGTTGAAGTTGCCTGTCAGGAGTTAGGTTGTATCCCTGAAGATCTTGAGTTAGAAATTCTGGAATTTTCATCTTCAAGTCTCTTAGGAATTCCGGGTAAAAAAATAAGAATCAAAGCCAGAATAAAACCAGACAAAGTGCTTTCTGAAAGAGCTAATCGTGCAGTTATGTTTCTTAAAGAATTGTTTAATTATACAGATTTTAAAATAGATATCAAAACTAATCTTCTTAAAGATAAATTGCAGGTAGAAATCATTTTATCTGGAGAAGATGTAAAGTATTTGATTCAAAATACAGCTGAACCTTTGGTAGCACTTGAATTTTTAACTAACAAAGTAGTAGCCAGAGCTTTGGGATTGGGTCCTAAAATTGTTCTTAAACCAGAAGGTATTGATATCGAGAGAGAAAAGAAACTTGTAAATGCAGTAAAAAGAGCAATAGAAAAAATAAAAAGTAATAAAGAACCCCAAGTGATAAAAATTGGTTCACAAAGAGAACAGAAAATTGTTATCAACTTTGTAAAACAGGAAGAAAATATAGATTACAAAATAGAGGGAGAGGGCAAACAAAAAAAAGTTATACTAAACTGGAAAGAGTAGTTGAAACCAAAACTCTACACAGAAGACACCATAGCTGCTATTGCTACTCCTCCTGGTAAAGGGGCTATTGGTGTAATCAAAATAAGTGGAGATTTAGCACTCCCCATCCTCAAAAAAATTTTTCGTCCTTTTAAACCAAGAAATGAGTTTGAATCACACAGGCTTTACTATGGGTTTATTGTCGATCCAAGAAATAATAAAGTTATAGATGAAGTCCTTGTTTGCTACATGAAAAAGCCAAAAACTTATACCCGTGAAGATGTGGTGGAAATATACGCTCACAGTGGTTATTACATATTGAAAAAAATTTTAGAACTTGTTTTAATTGCAGGAGCAAGACCTGCCGAACCAGGAGAGTTTACTTTAAGGGCTTATCTTAATGGACGAATAGATCTTTCTCAAGCAGAAGCTATACAGGAACTTATCTCAGCTAAAACTAAAACAGCCTTAAATCTTGCGCTCAACACCCTTTTAGGAAAACTCTCAGAAAAAGTAACTCTCTTAAAAAATGAGCTTATGGATATCCTTGTGCTGGTTGAAAGTGCCATAGATTTTCCAGAAGAAGATATTGAAATAATGGAACCAGAAAAACTTTCCCGGAAAATAAAAGAAAAAATTCTTCCTGTAATAGAGAAGCTTATTAAAAACTATGAGGAAGGAAGAATTTATAAAGAAGGAATAAGATTAGTAATAGCAGGAAAACCTAATGTAGGAAAGTCGTCTCTGATGAATGCTCTTTTAAAAGAAGAAAGAGCCATTGTAACTCCTGTACCAGGCACAACGAGGGATTTTTTAGAAGAAGAGGCAACAATTGAAGGTCTTCCTGTAAAACTCATAGATACAGCAGGTCTCAGAGAAACTGAAGACATAGTTGAAAAAATAGGAGTTGAAAGAGCAAAAAAGAAATTTAAAGAAGCTGACCTAATATTGTTTTTGGTTGATGTGAGTGCACATCCCTCTGAAGAAGATTTCAAAATTTATCAAGAGGTAAAAAGTTTCCCACATCTGGTAGTTATAAATAAAATAGATATTCAGCCTAATTATTTAGAAGAGTGGAAAAAAGAACTCTCAAAATGGAAAGTTGAAGAATTTCTGGAAATTTCGGTTAAGGAAAATACTAATTTAAATATCCTTTGCAAGAAAATTTTTGAAAAAATAACCTCTGATAAAGGCGCAGAAGTTCCGGAGATTGTTCCCAATCTCAGGCAAAAAATTGCTCTTGAGAATGCAAAAGAATATCTCTTAAATACATTGAAAGAGCTTGAAAAGCCCAATCCTTTACCAGAGCTTGTGGCAATAGAAATAAGATCTGCTATCTCAAATCTTTCTGAGATAATAGGAGAAGTAACCACAGAGGATCTTTTAACTCAAATTTTCTCAACTTTCTGCATAGGAAAGTAAAAAATGCAGGTTGCTATTGATACAGGGGGAACATTTACAGATCTTGTTTATTTAGAAAGCAATTTTTTAAAATCTAAAAAAATTTTCTCAACCCCTAAGGATCCTTCCGAAGCAGTGCTAAAGGCTTTTTCCCAGCCTTCTGAGGAAACCAAAATCCTCATTCATGGAAGTACAGTGGGAACAAATGCATTTTTAGAAAGAAAAGGAGCAAAAATTGCTTTCATTACAACATCTGGATTCGAAGATATTCTTTTCATTGGTCGACAGGCAAGACCAAAGCTTTACGATTTTTTCGTAGAAAAACCTCGTCCTTTTGTTTCGGAAAATAACTGTTTTGGTTTAAATGAAAGAATTGATGCAAAAGGAAAAATAATAAAACCCCTTAAACCTAATGAAATAGAAAAAGTTTCTAAAAAACTCAAAGAAAATCCTGTAAAATCTGTTGCAGTCTGCTTTATCAACAGTTATTTAAATTCTTTTCATGAAAAGGAATTAAAAAAAGAACTATCCTTTCTTAAAATTCCTGTAAGCTTGTCTTCAGAGATTCTTCCCGAGTTTAGAGAGTTTGAAAGGGCATCAACTACCGCTATAAATGCCTACCTTTCTCCTGTTATGTCAAAGTATCTCGGAAAACTAAAAGATGAACTTTCTGATGTTAATCTTTACATTCAGCAATCAAACGGTGGATGGATGACAGTTGAAGAAGCAGGTAGATTTGCTTCTCATACTATTCTTTCAGGTCCTGCAGGAGGAGTGAACGGAGCTTTTATTCTGGCAAAAAACTTTGGCAAGTCAAAAATCATCACCTTTGATATGGGGGGAACCTCTACTGATGTATGCCTTATTGATGAAAGAATTCCTTTTACTAAAGAATATAACTTAGATGGTTTTCCTTTAAGTATTCCTGTAATAGATATTCATACTGTTGGAGCAGGGGGAGGATCAATTGCTTATGTAGATGAAGGAGGAGCTCTGAAAGTAGGTCCAGAAAGTGCAGGAGCAGATCCAGGACCTGCCTGCTACGGAAAAAGCCTCTTTCCTACAGTAACAGATGCCAATCTTGTCTTGGGAAGACTTTTGCCAGATGTCTTCTTGGGAGGAAAATTTAAGCTCCAGAAAGAAAGGTCTTTAAAAGCTCTGTCTTCTATTGCTAAAAAATTGAATCTTTCTTTAGAAGAAACAGCACTTGGTATAGTTAAAGTCGCCAATATAGTTATGAGTAGAGCTTTTAGAAGGGTCTCCTTGGAAAGGGGATATGACCCTCAGGACTTTACTATAATTTGCTTTGGAGGTGCAGGAGGTCTTCATGTTTGCTCCCTTTCCAGAGAACTTGAAATCAAGGAAATTATAATACCAAAACTTGCCGGTAGTTTTTCTGCCTTTGGACTTCTTTTTTCCCCACCTTTAAAAGACTTTTCTCAAACAGTATGGATAGAAGCTAAAGGAAAGAAAAAACTTTCAGAACATATAGAAAATTTTAAAAAATCTGCATTTTCTTATGTAAAAAATCTGGGTCTTAAACCAGGTAGTTTCACCTGCGAAATCTTTCTTGATATGAGATATAAAGGACAGGGATTTGAATTGACTATACCATATTCAGAAGATTATATTGATGTCTTTGAAAAAGAACATGAAAAACAGTTTGGTTATATAGCACATCAGTTCCCTATTGAAATTGTTACTCTAAGAGTGAGATTAAAAGGTAGTCCAGTTGAAAGCAACTGGAAAATAAAAAAAAGCCAAAATTTTTGTCCTCTTTTTCAGACCAGGGTTTTTACTGAAAAAGGGTGGATAGAAGTACCTGTAATAGACTGGAATTTTCTTAATATAGGAGAAACTTTAAAAGGTCCTGCACTTATTGTGGAAGAGTTTACCACTGTTTGGGTTGAAGAAGGTTTTCAGGTAAAAGTTGATGATAACTACACTTTAAGGTTGTTTAAGTTATGAAAGCTGTTGAATTAGAGATTTTTAACAATCTTTTTTCAGCAATTGCTGATGAAATGGGAATTGTGCTCAGGCGTTCTTCTTTTTCTCCTAATATAAGAGAAAGATGCGATTTTTCCTGTGCTATTTTTGATGAAAAAGGTGAGCTTGTTGCTCAAGCATCACACATTCCTGTCCACCTTGGTGCTATGCCAGAAACAATGAAAAACATCTTGCCTCTTTTTGAGTGGAACGAAGGTGATGTAATAATTACAAATGACCCCTTCTGCGGAGGAACTCATCTTCCAGATATTACTCTTATAAAACCTATTTTCTATAAAAACGAACTAATCTTTTTTCTTATTGTAAGAGCTCACCATGCTGATGTGGGAGGCAAATATGCAGGTTCTATGGCTGTTACAACTCATATTGAAGAAGAAGGAATCCTTATAAGACCCACCCATTTTGTTAAGAAAGGAAAAATTCAGGAAGGCTTTTTAAGAGATTTTATAAATAAATTAAGAAATCCCTATGAGAGAGAGGGAGATTTAAAGGCTCAAAATGCTTCTCTTTTAAGAGGGGAAGAGCGTCTTATTGAGATGTGCGAAAAATACGGAGTTTTTAAATTGAAAAAAGTTAGCGAAGAGCTCAAAGATTATTCACAAAAAGCTATGGAAAAACTTCTTGAAAAAGCCCCTTCTGGAGAGTTTTCGTTTGTGGATTATCTTGATGATGATGGCTTTAGAGAAAAAGATATTCCTATAAAAGTTAAAATAGTCTTTGAAAAAAACAAAGTAACTGTAGATTTTAGTGAAAGTGCTCCTCAGGTAAAGGGTTGTGTTAATGCTACAAAAGCAGTAACTCATTCAGCGGTTTATTACGTATTTCTCTCGCTTTTAAATACCATAGGGAACTACCCTATAAATGAGGGATGTTTTAGACCTATAAAAATTATTACCAAACCGGGAACAGTTGTTTCTGCAACCTACCCTTCTGCTGTTGCCGCAGGAAATGTAGAAACATCCCAAAGAATAGTTGATGTACTTTTAGGGGCTCTTTCAGGTGCATTCCCGGATTTAATTCCATCTGCTTCCTGTGGTACAATGAATAATATCGCTATAGGAAATGAAAACTTTGCCTATTATGAAACTATTGGTGGTGGAATGGGAGCAAGACCGGGAAAAGATGGATTAAGTGGAGTTCACACCCATATGACTAATACTCTTAATACACCGGTTGAGGCTCTGGAACATGAATATCCTTTAAGAATTGAACGTTATGCTTTAAGAAAAAACTCTGGAGGTAAGGGTAAGTATAGAGGAGGAGACGGACTTGTAAGGGAATATCTTTTTCTTAACTCCTGTAGTGTTACCATTCTTTCAGAAAGGAGAATTCACAGTCCTTATGGTCTTTTTGGAGGAGAGCCAGGGAGAAAGGGAGAGAATATACTTATAAGAGGAAAAGAAAAAATTTGTCTTCCAGGAAAAGTAAATCTTCAGGTAAAAGAAGGAGACAAGATAATTATAAAAACCCCGGGAGGAGGGGGTTGGGGAAAAGAGAAATAGTTTTGAGCATAGCTGGTTTAGACCCTACAGGAGGAGCAGGTGTTCTTCTTGATGTAAAAGTTTTCAGCTCTTTTGGTCTTAAAGGTGCAGGGATTCCTACAACCCTTACTCTGCAAAATACCTCGGTATTTCAGGGATGGGAAAGCGTTGGTTCAGAGTATTTAAAAAATGCTTTAGAGCTCGTTTTTTCGGATTTACCTGTAAAGGGTGTTAAAATAGGAATGATAGGAACTCCTGAAAATGCAAAAATTATAGGAGATTTTTTAAAAAAACATAGGAAAAAAATATCCTGGATTGTTCTTGATCCTGTATTAAAAGCAAGTTTGAACTATAATCTCTTTTCTTCTTCTGAATTTTTAAAGGTTTTAAAAAAGAAGATTTTACCTTTTGTTGATGTAATTACTCCCAATGTATCAGAAGCAGAAACTCTGGTAGAAAAAACTGTTAGAAAAAAAGAAGATCTTTTCAAAGTAGCTCGAAAAATTATTGGTCTGGGGCCAAAGGTTGTAATTGTTACAGGATGGGAAACTTCCCAATTTGTATGGGATCTTTTTTATACCAGAGGAAAACAGTTTTTTTTAAAAAAGAAAAAATTAAGTGGAAGTTTTCATGGAACAGGCTGTGCTTTTTCTTCTGCACTGCTTTCTTATTTAATAATAGAAAGAATTCCAGAAAATGCTTTCAAAAAAGCCAAAAATTGGTTATACTTAAAGCTTAAAAAAGCCAAAAAGAAAAAATTGGGAGGCAGGCTATGGCTATTTCTTTAGAAGAGGTTTATAAAATTGCACATCTCTGCAGGCTTGAATTTAGTGAAGAGGAGGCAAAAGTTTTGGCTGAAGAACTTTCAAAAATTTTAGACTATTTTAAAAAACTTCAAACTGTCAATACAGAAAATGTAGAGCCTACCTTTCATGCTTTAAAAATCAAAACTCCTTTCAGAGAAGACAAAGTTAAAGAGTTTCCATATATAGAAGATATTTTAAAAAATGCACCTCAACTTTATGAAAGAATGATAATTGTTCCAAAGGTGGTCAAAACATCTTAAAAAATTTTTGGAGGGGAAAGGCAGTGACTGATTTTAAAGAATTAACCATTCTCGAAACTTTAAGACTTCTGGAAGAGAAAAAAGTAAGCAGTAAAGAGCTTGTAGAGGAGACTTTAAAGCAGATTAAAAAGGTAGATCCTCAGATAAAGGCTTATATTTATGTAGATGAAGAAGGAGCTATTAAATCTGCTGAGGAAGCAGACAGGCTTATTCAAAAGGGAGAGAAAAAGAAGCTTTTAGGAATTCCGATTTCTATAAAAGACAATATATGTATTAAAGGTCTTCCTACAACCTGTGCATCCAAAATTTTGCAAAATTTCGTTGCTCCTTATAATGCTACGGTTATAGAAAGACTCAAGGCTGAGGGAGCAGTTTTTATAGGAAAGACCAATTTAGATGAATTTGCTATGGGTTCTTCAACTGAAAATTCCGCCTTTTTCCCAACACGTAATCCCTGGGATTTAGAGAAGGTTCCTGGTGGATCTTCTGGTGGTTCTGCAGCAGCTGTGGCAAGTAGAATGGGACTTGGTTCTCTTGGATCAGATACAGGTGGTTCTATAAGACAACCAGCTGCTTTTTGCGGTGTTGTGGGAATGAAACCCACTTACGGATTTGTCTCCCGTTTTGGTCTGGTAGCCTTCGCCTCTTCACTTGACCAAATTGGTCCTTTTGCAACAACTGTAGAAGATACAGCTCTTCTACTTCAAGTTATAGCAGGACATGACCCCAAAGATTCAACCTCTGCACCTGTTGAAGTTCCTGATTTCTTAGAATCCATTAAAGCTAATGAGAAAACCTCTTTTACAATAGGTCTTCCTAAGGAGTATTTTGAAAGCGAAATAGATCCAGAGATGAACAAAATAATTCTGGAAATTATAGAAAAACTCAAAAAGAAGCACAAGATAAAAGAGCTAAGTCTTCCTCATACTGAATATGCAGTGGCAACTTATTATATAATTGCACCTGCTGAAGCCTTTTCAAATCTTGCCCGTTATGATGGAGTAAAATATGGATTTAGAGCTGAATCCAGCAATCTGATAGAGATGTACAAAAAAAGTAGAGCTCTTGGCTTTGGTAAAGAGGTAAAGAGAAGAATAATGCTTGGAGCTTATGCTCTATCTGCTGGATATTACGATGCATTTTATTTAAAAGCTTCGAAGGTAAGAACTTTAATTTTACACGACTTTTTAGAGGCTTTTAAAGAGGTTGATTTGATTCTAACTCCTGTTACCCCTACCCCTCCTTTTAAAATCGGTGAAAAGATTTCTGATCCTTTACAGATGTATCTTTCTGATATATTTACTATTCCTGTTAATTTAGCAGGTCTTCCGGGAATAAGTGTTCCTGTAGGATTAACTTCTGATAATCTTCCTGTTGCTGTGCAGGTAATAGGTCCTCATTTTAGAGATGAACTGGTGTTAAGCCTTGCCTACCAGATAGAAAAAGAGGTAAATAAAAAATTTATCCCATCTATTTTGAACGAGTAAAAAATGAAAAGGAAAGCCTTAGGTAGAGGACTTTCTGACCTTATTCCAGAAGTTGAAGAAGAAAGTATAAAATACATTGTTGCAGAGAAAATCCTTTATTCGCCCTTTCAGCCCAGAATAAAATTTGAAGAAGATGAACATTTCAAAGAACTAGTAAAATCAATCAAAGAAAAAGGCATTTTACAGCCTATTCTGGTAAGAGAAAAAGGTGGGGGACTTTATGAGTGTATAGCCGGAGAAAGGAGACTAAGAGCTGCCAAAAGGGCAGGATTGAAAGAAGTTCCTGCTATTGTTAAAAATTTTTCTGATGAAGAAGCCTTGATCATCGCACTTATAGAAAATTTACAAAGAAAAAATTTAAATCCTTTAGAAGAGGCACTGGGATATAAAAATCTTATGGAAAAATTTGGATACACTCAGGAAGAGATAGCAGAAAAAGTAGGTAAAGATAGAGCAACAATTGCCAATCTTTTAAGACTTTTAAAACTACCTTCTGTTATTCAAGAAGATCTTTTAGAAGAAAGACTCACAGTTGGTCATGCTAAAGCACTTCTTTCCCTTGATTCAGAAAAAAAGCAGATACATGTGAGAAATCTCATACTGGAAAAAGGTCTCTCTGTAAGGGAGACAGAAAAACTGGTCTCTAAGCTACAAAAGGGAGAAATTTCTAAGAAGAAAAAAGAACCTGATCCAGATCTTCTCTATCTTTCTGAAGAATTAA
Organism: Thermodesulfobacterium sp.; assembly: GCA_021163085.1. Lineage (GTDB taxonomy): Bacteria > Desulfobacterota > Thermodesulfobacteria > Thermodesulfobacteriales > Thermodesulfobacteriaceae > Thermodesulfobacterium. The sequence goes on from JAGGXL010000016.1 coordinate 16,074, forward strand.
GTAAATTGATAGGTACTCAGGTTCAAGTAAAAACTAAAAAGAAGAAGACCTATTTTATCTTTGAATTTGACGAACTTGAAAGGGCTGAAGCTTTTATAGAAAAACTGAAAAAGAGTTTCCAACTTTAATTTTTTTGATACTTGCTTTTTAATTTTAAATTCTTATTTTTATAATCAAACTTATTTTTATAATTTAAAATTTTTCAAAGTAATAAAAAAATGAATAAGCACAAACTCTTAAAAATTTTAGTTTTATGTTTTCTATTTTGTATTTCTTGTGAAGCTAAACCTGATATTAACATCTTATTTCCCAAGAATATTTCTAAACTTACCCTTGTTCAGCTTATCGAAGGCAAAAAGGCTATAGAAATGGTTAATAAACTTCATGGAAAACCTATAGATGCTAAAAATGCCTGGGTAGCTTATTATAAAGAAATTTCTGATAAAAGTATCAACGGAGCAATAATTTGGGTTTCAGAAGCATTTAGTTCTTTTCAAGCTAAAAATCAAACAGAAAGCATGATGGAAAAAATCATAAAATCTAAAAAGCCTTTTTATAACATCCAAAAGTTAGAGGGAATTTATATATTTTATGGTTTAGGTAAAAAACATGCAGTTTTTTGTAAAGATAGATTAGTTTTTTGGATTTCGGCAGATTTTGAAATTTTTGATGATGTTTTAAATTACTATAAAAATTTAAGGTAGGAGGGACAACTATGCGCATAGCGCAGGTTGCTCCTCTCTACGAAAGTGTTCCTCCCAAACTTTATGGTGGAACCGAAAGAGTAGTTTCTTATTTAACAGAAGAACTTGTAAAAATGGGGCATGAGGTCATTCTTTTTGCAAGTGGAGATTCTCAAACCAAAGCGAATTTAATTCCTATTTGTCCAAATGCTTTAAGACTTGATAAAAATTGTAGAGACTCCTTAATTTGGTATCTTTATATGCTGGAAGAAGTTTTTAAAAGAGCGAAATTTTTTGATATTATCCATTTCCATACAGAATATTTACATCTACCACTGGCAACTCGATATAATGTACCTTTTATTACTACTTTACATGGAAGACTTGACCTTCCAGAACATATTCCTTTTTTTAAAAATTTTAAAATTGCTCCTTTTGTATCTATTTCTAATTCTCAGAGAGAGCCTCAAAGGCACAATTTCATTTTCTAAAGCAAAGTATTCAATAGCACGCAACCCAATATTTGTTTCCTCTGAAATTTCTTTGCTCATTTCAAGTGGCAATTCTTTAATATCTTTTTTAGAGAAAATTTTTTTAAATATCTTTTTCCCTTTCACTCAGCATTTAACCTCCTCCAACTGGAGGAAAAAGAGAAATGTAGTCTCCATCTTTCAATATATATTCCGGTTCGACATTCATACCATTTACCAGAATTATAGCCACTTCTTCCAACTTAATTCCCAAACGATTTAAAACATCAATCACTCTTGTTCCTTCAGGGAGTTCCCATATTTCTTTTTAAAACGCCCTTCTCTTAAAATTGCAAAAAGATGAATCTCAACTTTAATCATTCTCTCCTCTGTGCACAAGGATTAATCTTTCAAACCCAAAGCCTTGAGCTTTTCAGGAGTTGGAATGCCCTTTTCGTCCCATCCTCTTACCTGATAATACTCAGGCAGAAGTTTTTTTAAGCGATGGACATGTCCCTTTGAAGGTCCTTCAGGAATAGGTTCTTCTAAAAATCTTTTAGGTAGTGTATCTTTTTCTGGTGAAATTCCTGCTTTTAAATTAAAAAGCCTTTCTAAATTCCATATTCTTTCTCCAGCAGTTAGCATCTCTTCAGGAGTGAAATTTTCACCAACTATACAATTATAAAGCTCACAATAATCATTAAGATCAAGAGCAAATGAAGTGAACAAACAAACACCAAGAGAATCTATGACTGCTGTCAAGTCCTGAAAAAGTTTTACCCATTTAGCTTTCCCTTCTAAAGAGAAACGATCAAGTTTTTCCGGAACACCTAAAACTTCTGGTGAAATCAAATAACCTCTTACATGGCATCCACCTCTATTAGAAGTGGCATACTGAAGGCCGTGCCCCTGAACTCCCCTCGGGTCATAAGCAGGAAGTTCCTGTTTTTTTACAGACATGGAAAGTTCCGACACACCGTAAGATTCTGCCAATCTATAGGAACCAAGAGCTAATTTAGCACCAAAGCCTTCTCCTGCTCCCATTTTTCTCGTCCATTCAATTATAGCTTCAGCAGAACCAAACTTTAATTCAGGACCATCAAGTTCTTCTTTTTTGATATATCCCTTTTCATAAAGCTCCATTGCACAGGCAATTGTTGCCCCAGCAGAAATAGTATCAAGTCCATATTCATTACAGAGATTATTTGCCTTTATAATTGCAGATAAATCACTTACACCACAATCAGCACCAAAAGCCCATACAGTTTCATATTCTGGTCCACCACCCTCTTCATCATTAACTTTACAATAACGCCCACAGGCAATCGGACAGTGATAACAGGGATCTTTTTTCACGAGATACTTTTCAGCCAATGTTTCTCCTGAAATAGCATCAGCCAGAGGAAAGTAGGCTTTCTGAAAGTTATTAGTAGGGAAAATGCCATGCTCATTTATAATGTTTATCAGAATTGCTGTTCCATACTTGGGCAATCCCTGTCCTGTAACTCCATTCTCTTTAATCTTTTTAATCAGATCTGATAAAAGTTTCTTGGTCTTTTCTGAATCAGCAGATTTAACCTTACCCAACCCTCTAACTACAATTGCTTTTAAATTTTTACTACCCATTACTGCTCCTACGCCAGAACGACCAGCAGCTCTGTATTTTTCATTCATTATTGCAGCAATTGGAGAAAGCTTTTCTCCAGCAGGACCAATAGTGAGAACACGAGCTTTGGGATCACCCACCTCATTTTGTAAAAACTCGGTTGTTTCTGAAACCAGTTTTCCCCAGCAGGCTTTTGCATCTTTTATTTCAACTGTGTCATCTTTGATGTATATGTAACTCGGATTTTGTGCCTTTCCCTCAACTATAATTAAATCGTAACCAGCAAATTTAAGCTCAGCTCCCCAGAAACCTCCTGAATTGGAACATGCAATTGCTCCTGTAAGAGGAGATTTTGTTATCACCATGTAGCGAGATGTAGGAGCAGATGATCCTGTTAAAGGTCCGGTTGCAAAAATAATTTTGTTTTCAGAAGATAAAGGATCTATAGCAGGGGCAATTTCTTTAAATAAAATATAACTTCCTAAACCCCTGCCTCCTATAAACTTTTTTGCTATTTCTAAATCAAGTTCTTCTTTTTTTATTTCTCCTGTAGTTAAATTGACCCTTAAAATTTTTCCACAATATCCACCTTTCATGGTTTTAACCTCCTTGTTTATTTTCTTTATAATAATATAATAATGAATTTTTCTAAAAAGTTAAAAGAAGTAAAAAATCATTTATTCTGTTTTGTAAAACTGGGCTCTCAAATTGACAGAATTTTAATTTTAGTATATAGTGTTATTGATG